>CALXRZ010000025.1 GCA_944391015.1 uncultured Clostridia bacterium
TATTACAAAGTTCAATAGAAAAGATAATAAATCCAGAATTACCAAATGTAAATTATATAACAATTATATTATTAGTTGTTGCAATATTAGTAAAACTATGGCTATTTTTATTTTATAATAAAATAGCAAAAACTATTTCATCAGCTGCAATAAAAGGTAATGCATATGATAGTATATCTGATTCTGTTTCTACATTTGCAGTGCTAATTTCAACACTAATAGCTAAATTTATTGGAGTATCAATAGATGGATATGTAAGTTTGCTAGTTTCAGCATTCATATTATTTACAGGTTTTAAAGCAATAAAGGAAATTATAGATATACTGTTAGGTATGAAACCAGACCCAGAATTTGTAAAAGAAATAGAAAAATTTGCTTGCAAATACGAAACTATACAAGGAATACACGATATTATGGTACACGACTATGGTCCAGGTAGAAAAATAGTATCTTTCCACGCTGAAGTACCAGCCGATTCTAATATTTGTAGGGCGCACGATATTATAGACCAAATGGAGCAAGATATTTTCGAAAAATTTGGTTGTATTACAACAATACATATGGATCCAATAGTAGTTGATAATGAAGAAATAAATCAAATGAGGAAAGAAACTGAAAAAATTGTAAAAAGCATAAATGAAAAATTTTCAATCCACGACTTTAGAATGACCGATGGAGGAGAAAGAATAAACTTAATATTTGATTTGGTCATACCAACAGACGAAAAAATTGATGTAGGTCAAACTATAGAAAAAATACAAACCGAATTACGTAGCAAAAATAGTAAATATCACGCAGTAATAAAGGCAGAACATTCATATATATAAGCATAAAATGCTATAATAACACGAAAGGGTAAGCAATATATAAAAAATGAAACCAACACAATACATAACAATAAAAAATGCAAAAATTCCAGTAATTATACGAAACTACAAAACTTCTAAATACTTAAAAATGTACTTTAAAACAGAAACTTTATATGTAAGTAAACCAAAATATGTAAGTATGAAAAAAGCATTAGAATTTATACAAGAAAATGAAGAATATGTGTATAGTACTTATATAAAAATAATTACATCAGAAAATAAAAAAACAAAAAAGTGGCAAACAGGAGAAAAATTTTATATAAAAGGAGAAGAATATAGAGTTATAGTAAGTAATTCTAAAGATACTACAATAAAAACTAGCCATAAAAGTGCAAAAACTAATCAAAACGAAGATACAAAAAATAAAGAAAAAACTACTACTAGAGTTACTATTAGCTTAAAAATAGATGAACAAAATAAGCAATTAAACATTACTTATCCAGAAAAGTTAGACAATATAGATAAAACCACAAGAAAGCAATACATAGATAAAGGAATAAAACAACTTTTAAAAAATAACACAGAAAATTTGCTACTAGAGAGAGTACCATACTGGAGTAAAATTACCAATATTCCATATAAGGAATTTAAGGTAAATGATGCTACAAGCAAATTTGGAAGTTGTATTTCTAAAACAAAAGTCTTGCACTTTTCTTCTAGGCTAATAATACTTCCACCAGAAAAAATAGATGCTGTAATAGTGCACGAGCTATGCCATATAATATATCCAAATCATAGCCAAAACTTCTATAACTTAGTAAAAAAGTTTATACCAAATTATGATGAAATAAATAAGTGGCTTAAGAAAAATGGGGGAATAATTTTATTTTAAATATTTATTAGTGAATGCATAAAAACAGCAAATGCCTGAAAAAACTGAACTCCAGCAGAAATGTGAAAATTGTGTGAAAATTAGCACTCTAACCTTGACATTGCTAAAAATGGGTGTATAATTATATACGTAAAGAGGAAAAGATAACAAATATATCTTAAAATACATTTAAACTTAAGCTAAAAAATATAAATCTAAAGTTATTTAAACTCTTGATTTATAAGGTGTCAACACATAAAAAATAAAGAAAGGAAGTCGATAATTATGATGATGATACCAAGAAGAAAAAATGAATTTGATTTATTTGATGAAATGTTTAATGACCCATTTTTCACAAGAGGTGAAAACAAATTGATGAGGACAGACATTAAAGAAAAAAATGACCATTATGAATTAGAGGTGGACTTACCAGGATACGAAAAGGAAAACATAAAAATTGAACTTTCGGACGGATACTTAACAATACACGCTAGTATGAATAAATCTGTTGATGATGAAAAAGATAGCAAATATGTTCATAAAGAAAGATATGTTGGAAATAGTTCAAGAAGCTTCTATGTTGGAGATAATGTAAAAGAAGAAGATATTAAAGCAACATTTAAAAATGGTACATTAAAATTAACATTTCCAAAGGATAAACAAGAAAAACAAGACGAAAAGAAATATATTGATATTGAATAATAATTTGAAAAAACAAATACGGCAGAGAGCTAAAACTTTCTGCCGTATTTGTTGCTTTAAGAGTTCATTATACTTTACTCTCATCTCTTACAACTGTATCTGTAATTGACATAGCAATTTTGGGAAAAAGTACTGTGCCACATTTGGGACAGACCAAAAGATTATAACTTTCTTTTAGACTAAACATCGATTCATAGTTGTAATACGGTTTAGTGAGAATAGGAAACACTAAAAATTTCTCGTCTCCCTCTAACACTTGGAGTTTGACTATTTCATCTTTTTGTGGAATTCCAATGCCACAATACCCAAATACTGGATGTTTGACAAAAAAGGTCTTATTATGAATAATTTGCCTCCGAACTAATTGCTTCTCTGTATAAACGTAACCACAGGGACATTTCTGCTTAATTATTCTTTTCAACATTGTTAAATTGGACCTCCTAGCAAATCTGCTTGCAATCATTTTTATAGTATGTAAAAAAATGAAACATATAAATTCCTCCTAACTTCAAGCATTTGCTTGTTTTTTATGTATAAAGTGGTATTTACCAACTTGCATTAGTATATCACAGATTACATAAAATTGCAAGGTGCGAATTTAATTTGCAATTTCATCGCACATACAATTGTAAACCCTTTCTTTTAAATCTAAAATTGCTTCTTTTTTAGAAAGCAATTTATTAGGGTAAATTGGTTCTTTTACAACCAAAGTAATTGTAGTTCTGGTTTTTATAATATTAGATATTTTTTTCGACTTATTAAATTTGAAAACCATTGGTACAACAGGAACATTATTTCTTACTGCAAAATCAAATGCTCCATTTTTAAAATGTCTAATTTTAGTATAGTATGGCCACAAAGAACCTTCTGGATAAAAATGTACAGTTTTTTTATCTTTCAAAAGATTATCTATAGAATCCATAAAGTTCTTGGTATACTTAATATCATTGGGAATTGGCACAGTATTTAACAACTTAATAATTTTGCGCACAATAGGTATTTTAAAGTTAGTTTCAAGTGAAGTATAAAAAGTCTTTTTAGGAGCATTAGCTAACCCAACCATAGTGCAGTCCATTGGGTGAACGTGGTTAGATACTGTAACTTTGCCACAATCAATATTTTCTAAATTTTCTTTACCCTCTATTTTAAAACCAAAAAAGAATTTGTTAATAACAATCAAAAGAGGATAAGCAATAAGGTAAAGTAAGTTAGAAAAAGTATTAAAAATAAAATTATCATTTACAAAATTAAAATCTTCATCAATTTCAAACTTACAAGGTTGCCAGAAATGCAATACGTGCGAATCTTCGGGAATATTTTCTTGTTCCTCTTTATTTACATTCTCTAATTGCATCTTCAAACATCTCCTCCATCTTCTTAATACTATCTTTCAATCTATAATTTTCGGCACTCTCAGAATATTTTATTTCCATCTCTTTTCTATATGATTCATTCTCAATCCAAAAATCTATTTTACTTGCTAAATCTGTACTGTTTCCAGCTTCAAATAGACTTTCTGGAACTAGAGCAAACTGTTTTGTAGCAGAATTTTTGCTATTAGCAATTATCGGAACATTTCCACAAGCAAAAGCTTCTATGCAAGAAATTGCTTCAATTTCAGCATCTGCACTATGAACATATAAATTTGTGGATTTTAGTAATTCTATTAAGTTTTCCTTGTCATAAAATTTCATTACAGGCGATATAGGAAGTTTTTCTCCTAATCTTCTATATTTCTTTTCTTCTGGACCCTTTCCGGCCAAAACAAGTTGTATTTTATCAGCATATTTTGACTTTGAAATTGCATCAATTAGGACATCTTGCCTTTTTTCATTAGAATATCTTCCTATCATTGTAATTACAAATTTATCTTTAAACTCAGGTAATTTTTGCTTTTCATAAAATTTAAAATCATCATCTACTCCATTAGATATAATATGAAGTTTAGCAGTGTAACCGTGAGCCCTTAATTCATTTGCAATAAATTCACTTGGACAATGTATATGATTAAATCTATTAAAAAATGAATCTCTATAATGAGAGTAAATAATATCATTTACTTTAGCTTTTGTACCAAGCCCAATAGAATAAGTAATATTTTCTGGCTGAACGTGGAATGCCGTTGTATGTGGAACATTTAGCTTTTCACAAATTTTAAGGCCAACCTTAGATAGCCAAAAAGGCATATAAAAATGTACTACATCAACACTAGAAATAGCTTTTTCCAAAAGCTCCGTATCTGGAATAGCAAAAGTCATACCTTGTGACTTTACTATATGTGATATACCAGGAGGCAAAGGAAGCTCTTTTAAATTAAATTTATATTCGTCTTTTTTATTACCGGTACTAATAACATAAACCTGATTTCCTGCATCTTGCAATCCCTTTACAAAACGCCTCGCAGAAATAGTGGTTCCATTATTGGAATTATCAAATTGATCTATAACTATTAAAATTTTCATAAAAATAAAATTCCCTCTCTTATTTTATGTACTAAATAAAGTAAAATATTTAGCACAAAACTACTATTATTATACAATAATCTACACAAAAACACAATATTTTATTATAGATGAAATTTTACAAAAAAATTCAAAAGTAACAATACTTAAGTCCCTTTAGATTGAGCATAATAGAGAGGTAAATTTTATATAAAATGCGACTTTAACCTTATTTAGAGTATAGTGGATATTAAATTATATATTGCTAAATAGACAGAAATGTGATATAGTTTGTATGAAATTTAAGTTTATATTTAAAAAAGTTGTTTGAAAATTGATATTTAGGGCTAAAATAGAGTTATAAAGGCGTATGAAAATAGCAATTAAAGAAATAGCTTCAAGGGGAAAATATAGAAAAAGAGGTTAAAAAAATGTGGGCTTTAGTAACAGGGGCATCTTCTGGAATAGGAAGAGATATGTCAAGGTATTTGTATAGCTTAGGATATAATTTAATAATAGTTGCGAGAGATTTGGAAAAGTTAGAAAAATTAAAGACAGAATTAGAAAAGAATAAAAATATAGAAAAGAAGAGTACCAATGTTAGCACGCAACAACATAAAGACAACAATGAAAATAGTAATAATAACTATAAAAAAATAAAAAATGATGAAGTAAATCAGAAAAAGCAAGAAATAATAATTATTACAAAAGACTTAAGCAGTAAAGAAAATTGCTTAGAAATTTATAAACAAACTAAAAATATACAAATAGACATGCTTGTAAATAATGCTGGCTTTGGTGTGTTTGGAGAATTTAGTAAAACGGATTTAGAAAAAGAAATAAAATTAATAAATACCAACATAACTGCATTGCACATTTTAACAAAATTATATTTGCAAGATATGATAAAAAGAAATAGTGGACATATATTAAATGTTGCATCAATAGCCGGAATGGAGCCTGGACCACTTATGGCAGCATATTATGCATCAAAAGCGTACGTAATAAGATTGTCCAGAGCGATAAATAAAGAACTAAAAAAAGAAAAATCAAAAGTAAAAATAAGTATATTATGCCCAGGCCCAGTAGATACCAACTTTAATAACGTAGCAAATGTAGTATTTAAAGCACCAAGTATGCCAAGCGAAAAGGTCGCAAAATATGGAATAGATAAAGCATTAAAAGGAAAGCTTATAGTAATACCTGGAGTATTAAATAAAAGTGTGAGATTCTTCTCTAAAGTGGTGCCAGACAGTATATTAGAGGAAGTAGCATTTCATATACAGAGGAGAAAGAGGAAATAAATTTGCAAAAGGGGACGGGCTTCTTTTACAAAATTTGAAAGGAAATACTTTATATGGAAGAAAAAAATAAAAAAATTGCAGTTCTTATACCTTGTTATAATGAAGCGACAACAATAGAAAAAGTTGTAAAAGATTATAGACAAGTATTACCAGAAGCTGACATTTATGTATATGATAATAATTCAACTGATGGAACAGATGAAATTGCAAAGCAAGCAGGAGCAATTGTTAGATATGAAAGCAAACAAGGAAAAGGAAATGTTATAAGAACAATGTTTAGAGAAATAGAAGCCGATTGCTATTTAATGGTGGATGGGGATGATACTTATCCAGCAGAAAGTGCAAGAGAAATGTGTGACTATGTACTAAACGAAAATGTTGATATGGTAATAGGAGATAGACTATCTTCTACATACTTTACAGAAAATAAAAGAGCATTTCATAATTTTGGAAATAGGATTGTAAGATGGTCTATAAATACAATATTTAGAAGTAAAATAAATGATATTATGACAGGATATAGAGCTTTTAGCTATGAATTTGTAAAGAGTTATCCAGTTTTAACAAAAGGTTTTGAGACTGAAACAGAAATGACTATACACGCTATAGATAAAAATCTTACTTTAAAAGAAATATCAGTTCAATATAGAGATAGACCAGTTGGAAGTGTATCTAAACTAAATACATACAAAGATGGTGTGAAAGTTATAAAAACAATAGCTACTTTATTTAAAGAATATAAGCCAGGACTATTTTTTAATCTTATAGCGCTAATTATTTTTATAGTAGCAGCAATATTAGCAATTCCAGTATTTATTGAATATATGAATACCGGTCTAGTCCCAAGATTTCCAACTTTAATTGTATCTGGCTTACTTGTAGTTATATCATTGCTTTTGACTACTACAAGTATAATATTACAAGTTATTGTAAAGAAAAACAAGCAAATATTTGAAATATTACTTAATCAAATAGTCATTAGCAGAAAAAAAGGCTGAAATTAGTTGAAAAACAAGCTTTTATATTATAAAATGATAACAATATTTAATAAAGAATATATAAATTAAACAAAAGGAGAAAAGCAATGCATACATTCGTTCAAATAATAAAAGATCATTTACAATACAAACAACAAATATTTAAACTAGCAAAAGCAGATTTAGTAAAAACATATAGAGGAGCAGCACTTGGTTGGGCTTGGGCTATAATTAAGCCAGCAGTAACAATATTTGTATATTGGTTTGCTTTTCAAATAGGAATTAGGTCTGGAAAAGCAGTTGAAGGCTTTCCGTTTTTTCTATGGCTAATATCAGGTTTAATCCCTTGGTTTTATATAAATGATATGCTAGTACAGGGAACTGAGTCGATTAGAAAATACAGTTATTTAGTAACAAAAATGAAATTCCCTATATCGACAATTCCAACATTTGTAAGTATATCAAAACTAATGGTAAATATATTTTTAATAATAGTAATGATTTTAATATTTGTTTTTATGGGATACCCACCAAGTATATATATAATACAATTACCTATATATATATTATTAAGCTTTCTAATGTTTACAGTATTTTCTCTATTTTCTTCGCTACTTTCGTGTATGAGCAAAGATTTTGCAAATTTAGTAAAATCATTGGTGACAGCAGTGTTCTGGCTTTCTGGAATAGTTTGGAATGTAAACACAATAGATATTCCTTGGCTTAAACTATTATTAAAAGCAAATCCTGTTACGTATATAGTAGAAGGTTTTAGAAATTGTTTTATACATAAAGTATGGATATGGGAAAGTCCAAAAACACTTTTATGCTTTTTGGCAATACTATTTATTATGACTATTCTATCGGTAGTTATTTATAAGAAACTAAGAAAAGAAATACCAGATGTGTTAAACTAAAGGGAGGAAAAATGCAGAAGATTAACGAATATGTAAAGAAACACAAAACATTTATAATTTTTTCATTATTATTTGCTATTACTACTATTGGAGTTTATTGGCTATTTTTAAAAGGAAAAATAAGCTTTATATGGAATTCAGATGGTGTTAATCAACATTATATAATATTATATGATTTTAATGAAATTGTTAGAAATATATTTAAAGAAGGCTTTAGTACTTTTTCACTAAATATGGGCTTGGGTCTGGATGTAATAGAACAATATTCGTATTATGTAATAGGTGACCCATTTGCATGGCTTAGCCTATTATTCCCTTTAGATAAACTAGAGTATGTGTATTCCATCTTAATAGTTTTAAGAATGTATTGTATAGGCCTAGCATTTATGGCATATTGCAAATATCATAAAAAAGATGAACTGCCAACAATAGTAGGAAGTCTAGCATATGCATTCTGTGGCTTTGTTTTGTATGGAGGAATAAGACATCCTTACTTCCTTAATGCACTAATATTATTACCGATTATATTTATTGGAATTGACAAATTATTAAAAGAAAACAAGAAAGTATTGTTTATAGTTTCTATATTTATATCATCTATAGTGAATTACTATTTTTTCTATATTCTTACAATAGTAGCTGTGATATATGCAATAGTAAAACTGATATTTGAGTATAGAGATAGAGGTGCTAAGTGGATAGCAAATATTGTACTAAAAGGAATTGGATACTACATAGTTGGAGTTTTAATGAGTGCTTGTATTTTATTACCAACTATCTATGGCTTTCTAAATTCAGCTAGAGCGGAAACTAGCTTGTCAATAATTTTCAATAATAGCCTTTATGAACAGTTTCTTATGGGGTATATAATTGTAGAAGATGTTTCTTGGAATGTTATAGGTATTACATCAATATTTGTGCCTTTGTTTGGTGTTATGTTAGTAAATTTAAAAGAAAATAAAGAGATATTTTCACTTTTTGGAATTATGACAATTATGTCTTTGTTGCCACAAATAGCATCTATAATGAATGGCTTCTCTTATCCAACAAATAGATGGATTTTTGCTTATGTTTTTGTTATGGCTTATATAATTGTTAAGAATTTTAGAACTAACCTAGATTATAATAAAAAAGAAATTTTATCAATGATTATTACAACAAGTGTTTATGCGAATTTATCATTTATTTTTTGGAAATATAATAGCGATAATTACAATATTTTTAAGATAAACATTATATTTGCAATAACATTTATTCTAGTTGCAATAATGAAGAAGATAGTACTTAACAAAGGAAAGAAAATTAAAAATAATAGAATAATTAGTATAGGCTCTTCTTGTTTATTAGTAATAGTTGTTATGTCAAATATAATTACAACTGCAAATCATTTCTATGGAAAAAAAGGGAATAATTATATTGCATCATTTGATAAATATTCGCAAGTAGATAAGAAATATGAAAATGAAAAAGGAAAAATTGATAATTTTAAAAAAGCGATAGAATACATAAAAGAAAAAGATAATGAGATTTATCGAATTGGAAAAATACCAGTATCTGTTGTAAATGCTTCTTTACTATATGATTACAATTCACTTTCATCATATCTATCAATAGGTAGCCAATATGTGTATGATTTTGCTGATGATATTGATTTGAATAATACAACTAAGAATAAAATACCAATTACTGATATGAACTATAGAACTCAAGCAATGACTTTTCTTGGAACTAAATATATTATATGTGATGCAGAAAATGAAAAATATATGCCTTATGGATATAAAAAAATAAAAACATTAGAAGACACAAATATATATGAAAATACAAATTACTTAGATATTGGCATTTTCTATGATGAGTATATAACAGAAGATGAATATAATGAGTTACAAGCTATAGAAAAAGAAATATCATTATTAGATTATGCGGCAATAGAATATAACTCTACAATGAATAATATACAGCACGGAAATACATCTAATATATATAGTAAAAAAGAAAATGTGGATTTTGAGATTATTGATAAAGATAACATATTAGAAAATAATAAAATAACTGTTGAAGATGAAAAAAATAAAATTAAGTTGAGAGTAGGTAATTTTGATAAAATAGATGAATTATTCTTAGAAATTAAGAATCTTAGATTTAATCGTAAAAAAGAAACAGATTCTAGCAAATATACAGTAATAGTAACTTGTAATGAAAAAACTTTCAAGGAAGAAACTAAAGATTTGACAAGTATGGATTATATTAGTAATCCTAACATAGTTATCAATATAGGAAAATATATTTCTGATTATGACAATGAAAATAATGTTATAGAAATTGAATTTGACAGTAGTGAAGGCACTTTCTATTATGACAGTATTGAACTTGTGTCAGTATCTATGGACGAATATGAAAAACAAGTAGAAAAATTAAACCAAACACCATTTGAAAATATTGAATATTCTGGAAACACGATAAAAGGAACAATTAGTAATGAAAAAGATGGAATACTACAATTAACGGTACCATATTCAGATGGATGGAGGGTTATTGTAGATGGAGAAGAAAAAGAATTGTTAAATGTTAATACTGGTTTTATAGGAGTAGCATTGGAATCAGGAGAACATAAAATAATATTTGAGTATCATACACCGTGGTTAACGGCAGGAATAATTATTAGTATAATTGGACTTATAATCTTTATATTGATTTTAATAATAGATAGGAGGAGCAATGAGCGAAACAGTAATAAAGTTTAATAATGTTACAAAAACATATAAACTATTTAAAAGTGATAAAAAAAGATTGCTTTATACTTTTTGTAAAAAAATAAAATATCAAGAAAAAAGAGCAGTAGACAATGTTTCATTTGAAGTGAAAAAAGGAGAATCTGTTGCATTATTTGGAAAAAATGGAGCTGGAAAATCGACAATTTTAAAAATGATAACTGGTGTTGCATTTCCTACAAGTGGTACAATAGAAGTAAATGGTAGAGTTAGTGCATTGCTAGAACTTACCTCGGGATTTGACCCAGAATTTACAGGAAGAGAAAACATATATTTAAAAGGACAACTTTTAGGAATAAAAAATCAAGAAATAAAAGAATTAGAGCAAGAAATAATAGATTTTGCAGAACTAGAAGAGTATATAGATCAACCTGTAAGAACATATTCTAGTGGTATGAAAGCTAGACTAGGGTTTTCTATAAATGTAAATATTAGACCAGAAATACTAATAGTAGATGAAGCCTTAAGCGTAGGAGACGAAGAATTTAAAAATAAATGTACTACAAAAGTAAACGAAATAATAAGTAAGGACAATGTAACTTTACTATTTGTAACGCATTCAGTAGAGATGGCAAGAGAATTTTGTAAAAGAGGAATTGTGATGGAAAAAGGAAAATTAAAATATGATGGCAGTATTGATGAGGCAATAGAAAAATACGAAAAGACTGTTAAGAAAAAATAAATATGGAGTAGCTAAATTGTAGCAGGATGTTTATATACAAAAGAATATAGTAAAGTATTAGGGAAAGGTTTTACTTTAAATTACTATTTTTAATATATATGCGTTAGAAAGGGATAAAAAAATGAAAATTACAGTAATAGTTTATGGTAATATAGTAGAAGAAATAGAGCAAACCATATTAAGCGTAAAGAACAATAGCAAATGGGATGAAACAGAAATTATTTTAATGAATTATGATGAAAAGGACGAAGAATTAGAAAAATTATGTGAGAAGTATACAAATGTTACACATATTTTAGTAGAGGACAAAAATAAAGCAGAAGCTTTTAATATAGGGCTTAGTAAAGCAAAAGGAGAGTATGTAACATTTATAGACCAAGGAACTACATATTCTAAGGATGCTCTAAAGAAAGTAGTAAAGTGTGCAAAAAATAAACAAGCGCAAGTAATATGTATGCATCCATATTTTGTGGTTGAAAATACCAAAAAAAGATATAAAATGTCACATAAAATAGAAGAAGTTAATTTAAAAGAAAAACCAAATAAACTAAATTTGGCATTTGATTCATATTTTTTTAATACAAAAACTTTAAAGTATAAAAAATTTAATGAAGACATTTGCCAAGAAGATGCAGAACTTAAAGTCTTACTAGAAGTACTTGAAAAGAACAATATATATTACAATGTGGATGCTGAAATGTATTATAAAAATGCTAAAGACGATAATACATCTATGAATTTTATGCAGTATAATAAAAATTGGTATACAAATTCGCTAAAGAATTTTGTAATTCCTTTTCTTAAAAAGTTTGACGGGAAAGAAGCCCAAGAATTTGTACAAGAAGCATTATTATATTATATTTATGCAAAATATAATTGTAATCTGAACGATAGAAATAAGATGGTATTAAATGCTGAAGAAGCAAAAGAATTTTTTACGGAGACAGCTAAAGCATTAAAATATATAGATAATAATTTAATATTAGGAAATGTAAAAGGTAGCTTGTTTAAAATTCCTAGATGGCTTGCTTATGAATTAGTACTTAATAAAGAAAAAAATAAAAATAAAAAAATAGATATAATAACAGACCAAAACCATTTTTGGCTAAAGGAACATAGCAAAAATAAGAAAAACAATAAATATAAAATAGGAAACATAATTGGAGAATTTATATCTTTTTATGCAATCAACTACAATAAAGGAAAACTAGAATTTGATTTTACAATAGGACTACAGGATTTCATAGATGCAAAAGAGTTAGAAGTATATGCTACTTACAAAGGAGAAAAGATTTACGCAAATAAAACAGAATTTTATCCACTTTTAAAATGTTTTGGGCTTACGATTAGAAGAAAAATTCCATTTCACATAGAAATTGAAATAGGAGAAAATAACAAGAACGAAGAAATAAGTATACACTATGTTTATAAGGAAAATGACGAAGAACTTAGATTCAAATTTTATAAAGTACAATCACATTTGAATAGTTCAAGATTTTCTTATTGGAAGATAAATAAAAATTATTATTTAAAAAATAGAAATAAACGCTTAGTTATACAAAAAAAGAAAATATTTACAGGTATAACAAATGAAATTAAATATTTCTTAGCAAGAATATATAGAGCTAAAAGAAAAATATTTACAATTAAATATTTTGGGTTAAGATTTAGTTATTTTATAAGTAAAATCTTTACGAAAAACAAACAAATCTGGATTACATTTGATAAATTGTATAAAGCAGGGGATAATGGAGAATATATTTTTAAATATATAATGGAGAATAAAAAGGATGTAAGTGCTTATTATATTATAAAAAAAGATTCTTTAGATTATAAAAGATTAAAAAAATATAGTAGAACGCACGTACTTACATATGGTTCTTTTAAGCAAAAACTAATTTCTTTATTGTCTACAGCAATACTAGATACTCATGCAAATGCTGTATCATATTGTAGTTTTGATACTAAAAGAGCTAGAAACTATATATGTGATTTATTTAATAGTGAAGTAATTTGTATACAACACGGATTATCAATTCAAAAAATAGCTCAATATCAAAACAGATTATTTGATAATATTAAATTATATTGTTGTGCTTCTAAGTATGAACTAGAAAATCTTTTAAGTACGCCAATGTATGATTTTAAACCTGAACAATTAAAATTAACAGGACTTGCTAGGTATGATGGATTAAAGTCTAAATCAGAAAAGATAATACTAATTACACCTACTTGGAGAAGAAATATAGTAAACTCAAATGTAGCACATATGAAAAAAAAGCATAATAATTTCTTTATAAATAGTACATATTACAAAATTTATAATACACTTATAAATGACGAAAAGCTAATAAATAAAGCAAAAGAAAAAGGTTATAAAATTATATATTTATTACATCCAGCAATAAGTGCACAAAAAGCAGACTTTACTCCAAATGAATATGTAGAACTTATGGCAGCGACAGACAATATGAATTATGAAGATATACTAACAAGGTCAAGCTTAATGGTTACAGATTATTCTGGTGTACAATTTGACTTTGCGTATATGAGAAAAGTTTTAGTATATTATCATCCAGATGAATTACCACCTCATTATGAAGCTGGAGGGCTAAAATATGATACAATGGGCTTTGGACCAATTTGCAAGAACAATGAACAAATTGTAAATACATTATGTGCATATATGGATAATGACTGTAAAACAGAAGAAAAATACATAAAAAGAGCTGATGATTTCTTTGCATTTAATGACCACAATAATTGTGAGAGAATATATAATGAAATTAAGAAGTATATGGAAGAAAAGAGCAAGTAGGAGAAAGCTTTTTCTTGGAAATATAAATAATAGAAAGGATTGAAAGTGAGTATGAATATTGCAATAATTTTTGCTGGTGGTAGTGGAACCAGAATGAAAACTAATGGATTGCCAAAACAATTTCTAAAAGTAGAGGGAAAACCAATAATAATAAAAACATTGGAGAATTTTGAAAAAAATAATAATATAGATAAAATCTATATTGCTTGTAAAGCAGATTGGATAGATTACTTAAAGGAAGAACTAGAAAATTATAATATTAGAAAAGTTGTAAAAATTGTTCCAGGAGGAGAAACAGGACAAGACTCTATATATAATGCATTAGAAGCAGCCGGAAAAGAAAATCCAGCAGATTCTATTGTACTTATACACGATGGTGTTAGACCTTTTATTACACAAGAGTTAATAGAGCAAAATATAAAAGACGTAAGAGATTATGGTTCTTCTATAACATCTACACCTTGTTTTGAAACAGCAATAGTTAGTAGAGATGGAGAAAATGTGCAAGATGTTCCTAATAGGGATATAATGTATACTGCTCAAGCTCCACAATGTTTTTATTTAGGTGACATATTAAAAGTTCACGAAGAGGTTAGGAAAACTGAAACAAAATATAATGGAATAGTAGATTCTTGTAATTTAATGAGAAATAATGGGCATAATGTTCATATTACAATAGGACCTAGAAACAACATAAAAGTTACTACACCAACAGATTATTACATTATTCAAGCACTATATAAATACGAACAAGATGAATATAAAGCAAATAAAGTATTAAATCCAGTCATAGAAAAAGATATCGAGGAAATATTAAGTCAAAATATAAACTTTAAAAAATTAGAAAATAGTACTGTACTAATTACAGGAGCAGCAGGAATGTTAGGAACATATATGTTATATACACTTACAACACTAAATGATTTAAGGTCATATAACATAAAAATTGTTGCTCTAGTAAGAAATAAAAATAAGCTTGCAGAATATTTTAAAGGTAGAACAGATATTATAGTGTTAGAACAAGATGTTTGTGATAGAATAAATTATAACGAGAGAGTAGATTATATTATTCACGCAGCTAGTCCAGCAAGCCCAAAAATAATGAAAGAAAAGCCAGTAGATACAATCATGGCAAACACAATAGGAACATTTAATACATTAAAATTTGCAAGGAAGAACAATGTAAAAAGTTATTTATATATTTCTTCAAGAGAAGTATATGGAGAGCCTTATGAATGGCAAGAAAAATTTGACGAAAATACTTATGGCTTCATAGATCCACTTCTTCCTAGGTCGTGTTACCCAGAGGGAAAAAGAGCAGCTGAAACAATGTGCATATCTTTTAAAGAACAATATGGTTTAAATGTAAAAATTGCAAGACCAGCTCATACTTATGGACCAGGAATGTCTATATATGATGGAAGAGTACAAGCTGATTTTTTAAAAAATGTTGTAAATAATGAGAATATAGTTATGAAAAGTACAGGAGAAGCAGTAAGAACTTATACTTACATTCGAGATGTTATATCTGCAATCTTTTTAGTATTATTAGACTCTGATGATGTTGTATACAATATGGCTGATGAAAGAGCAAAAATAACAATAAAAGGTTTAGCTGAAATGCTTGTTAACTTATATCCAGAAAAAGGTTTAAAAGTTGTAATGGATATAGATGAGGAACAAAAAGGATGTGCTCCTTTCAAATTAGGAATAATAGATAGCAGTAAAATAAGAAAATTAGGCTGGAAGCCATCGCTTAGCATTGAGGAAGGATTTAGAAGAACTGTAGAATATATAGAAACTGAAATGAAAAAAGGAAATGAAGTATAGAAAAAATAATAAATGATTAAATTGCAATAAATATTTAATTTAATAGAGAATAAGTTTAAAACAAAATAGGGGATAGTATGGAAATAAAAATTGTAGATATTTTTTGGGATAGAATATATTTAAATGTAGTATTTGAGGGAGAAAATATTGAAAAAAGCGAAATTTTTTTAAAAACTAAATCTCAAGCAGTTAAATTAAAATTAGAAAGAATAGAAAAAAATAATGATACTAATTTATGTATCAGGTACAAAAGTGTAATAAATATTACAAATATTGAGAATATAGTTATGCTAAAAAATGGAAATTATAAATTTATAGTAAAACAAGAAGATGAATCTAAAGAAATAGAAATAACCACAGAAGTGGGATATAAGCTTGAAAATTTAGATAAAATTTACAGATATTATAAGGAAAATTTAGCATATACAGTTAGTTTTAAGCCAAGAGGAAAAGATGGTAAAATTTATTGTACTTTGGTATCTAGATATATGATAATAAATCATAATTATCGTAAGGAACAAATACGTGGAACAAGAAAAAAAGCAAGAAGAGCAATGTTTATTTTTGGAAAAAATTGCTTTAATGCGTTTTATAAAGTTTTAGCATTTATACACTTTAATAAAAAGAATAAAATATTACTTATGTCCGAAACAAGGAGTCCGATGGGAGGAAATTTAAAAGCTTTAGATGATAGAATAAAAGAAAGAGGATTAAATAGTAATTTAAAAAATAGTATCAATTTAGAGAAAAATAATGATGAAGAAAATATAAATAAACAAACAACAAAAAAATTACAAACTAATAAAAAAAATAAAGTCAAATTAAAAATAACTTATTCTTTTTTCAAAACACTAGAAAATAGTACTTTAAAGATTGCATTACACTATTTAAAACTTACTTGGCAATTATCTAAGCAAGAAATAGTATTTGTTGACGACTATTGCCCAATATTCAAATTTATAAATTTAAGCTCAAAAACTAAACTAGTACAGTTATGGCACGCAGGAGTAGGTTTTAAATCTGTAGGGTATGCAAGATTTGGCTTTTCAGGTCCATACCCATACACTAGTTGCCATAGAAGATATGACTATGCAATAGTTGGAGGAGAAGCTTTAGTACCAGTGTATGCAGAAGTATTTGGCATAAATAAAGAAAAAATATTGCCTTATGGATTACCAAGATTGGATAATTTTTTAGATTCAAACAAAATAAAAGAGACAAAAGAAAAATTATATAATAATTATGCAAATTTAAAAGAAAAAAAATGTATATTGTTTGCTCCAACATTTAGAGGAACAGGACAAAAAACAGCAAATTATCCTTTTGAAAAATTAGATTTAGATGAAATATATAATTTGTGTAAAAAAGAAAACTATATGTTTTTAATAAAAATGCATCCTTTCGTGAGAAAAAGAATAAATATACCAGAAGAATACAGAGAATATATAATAGATTTTAGCGATTATCCTGATATAAATGAATTATTATATATAACAGATATACTAATTACAGACTACTCATCAAATATTTATGATTTTAGTTTACTAAACAGACCAATTATTTTTTATACTTATGATTTAGATTATTATCAAATAATAAATAAAGTACATAGGCCAATTAGAGAATATGCACCAGGAAAAGTATGTACAACATTTAAAGAGGTAATTGAAACAATTGAGAATAAAGATTTTGAAATGAAAAAATTAGAACGATTTAGGGAGGAAAACTTTAGTATACATAACAAAACTGCATCTGATATGATTATAGATAATATAATACTAAAGCATATAAATGATGATTAAAAAAATAGCAATAATCTGTGCAAAAATTTTATATAGTTTTTTTAAACTATTCCCAACACAAAATAAAATAACTATGATAAGTAGGCAATCAAATAATGAGACACTAGATTTTAAATTGTTAAGGGAAGAAATAGAAAAAGAAAATTCAGAGCTTTATAAAACGCAACAAGACAAGGCATCGATGTCAATAGTAGCAGATAGAAAAAAAGAAAGTAATAATTTAGAGGAAAATAATAAAAAAAATATAAAACCTAAAAAAATTAAAGTAAAAATTTTGTGTCATAAATTAGAAGGTGGAATAAATGCTAAATTTACAGAAAAGATGAGATATGGAATACATATGCTATCCCAAATGTACAATATAGCAACATCAAAAGTAGTAATACTAGATTCTTATTGTATTTTAATTAGTATATTAAAACATAAAAAGAAATTGAAAGTAATACAAATGTGGCACTCTATGGGAACTATGAAAAAATTTGGATATCAAATTCTTAATATGGAAGAGGGGGCTAAAAAAGAAGTTGCAACGTTGATGAAAATGCATAAAAATTATGATTATGTTTTTGCAAGTAGTATGGCGTATGCGAAACAATTAGCAGAAGGGTTTGGTTGTACATTAGATAAAATAAGGATATTCTCATTACCTAGAGTTGATTTATTAACTAGTGAAGAATATAAGAAAATGATAGTAGAAAAAATAGAAGAAAAATATCCTGTCACAGCTAAAAAGAAAAATATATTATATTGTCCTACTTTTAGAAAAGATGAAAAAAGACTAAAAGAAGAAATTTATAAAATGATAAAAGAAGTAGACTTCAATAAATATAATCTTATTATAAAATTGCATCCATTGAGTAGAATAGAAATAAATAGCCAAGAAGTAATATTTGATAAAGAATTTTCAAGTATGGATATGTTATTTATTGCAGACTATGTAATAAGTGATTATAGTTGTATAATTTATGAAGCATCAATTTTAAAAATTCCATTATTCTTTTTAGCTTTTGATTTACAAGAGTATATAAATAAAAGAGGACTTACTATAGACTATAAGAAAGAGCTACCAGGAATAGTTAGTAAAGATGCCAAAAAAATTATAGAGGCAATAAACAGCGAGAAATATAATATTGAAGAAGTAGCGCAGTTTAGAAAAAAATATGTTACAAATATTAAAAACTGTACTGAAAAGATACTTGAATTTGTAGATAAAATTATGAAAGAGTAACAAACATATAAAAGAAGGTGAAGACAATCAATTTATTAGCGGCACTAATCGTATTTAACTTAATAATTATAATCTATCAAATTGTAATAGAAGTATTCTCGGCAATTTTCAGCATAGAGGGAATACAAATAGATAAAGCAAAATTTCAAATAATATCTATTTTAACTGGTACTGGCTTTACTACTGCAGAAAGTGAACTTATGCTAGCAACTAAAAGAAGAAGAAAACTTACACAAACAATGATTTTATTTAGTTATATATTTAATGTTACAATACTTTCAACGATAATAAACATATTTATATCAACGGCTAACACAAGTTTAACAGAAGTAATTGTTGGGATAGTTCTAACTATAGTAAATTTTACAATTTTAATTATTTTTAATAAATCAGGAAAAATCAGAAATATATTTGATAATTTTGTAAAATTGTTAACTATAAAATTTAGAAAAAATAAAGGAAACTCTGTTTCAGTATATGATGTATATGGCGAAAAAATTATTGCAGAAGTAAACATCAGAGGGTTAAATAAAAAAATACAAGACAAGATGACAAATGATATAATTAAAGAGTATGGTATTCAAATACTTGCTATTAAAAGGGGAGAGCAATTATTCACTAATGTGGAAAAATTTAAAATAAAGAGAAATGATATTTTAATTGTATTTGGCACTCAAAAAAACATAAAAAGACTATTTAGTTTAAACAGAGTAGCAAGCAAGAAAAAACTGAAAAAATAGTATATTCCTATATAAGCATAAAATGTAAAAAAAGGCACCTTTCTTTTCGGTGCCCTTTTAGTAATATAAAATTATTTTTTTTAATTTTCAGCTTTATGTTTTCAGCAAAACAAGCCCGTTCCCAATTGCTGAAAATATTATCCCTATTTTTCTAGCTTATGATATACTTTTTTGCCTTTTCTTAAAATAGCATATCCATCTTTAAAATCGTTATCAGATAAGACATAGTTTACATCTGTTACTTTTTCATCATTTAAAGTAATTCCACCTTGGTTAATAAGTGTTCTTGCTTGTCCTTTTGAAGGAGCCATACCAGCTGTAATAATCGCATCTAAAATAGAAATGTTTGCTTCTACTTTAGAAGTTGGCATGTTTTCTAAAGAACCATGTCCTTCAAATAAAGCTTTAGCAGCTTCTTCAGCTTTTTTTGCTTCTTCTTCACCATGAATTAATTTTGTGATTTCAAAGGCTGCTACCTTTTTTGCTTCATTTATTTGTTCATCTTTTAAGTTAGATAATCTGTTTACTTCATTCATAGGTAAAAAAGTTAGAAGAGATAAAACCTTTTTTACATCTGCATCTGCTATATTTCTCCAGTATTGATAAAACTCATATGGAGAAGTTTTTTTACTATCAAGCCATAATGCACCTTTTTCTGTTTTACCCATTTTCTTTCCTTCTTTTGTAGTAAGAAGTTTAAAAGTTAAACCAAATGAATCTGAATGTCCAATTCTTCTTATTAAGTCTACACCACCTAATATGTTAGACCATTGGTCATTTCCACCCATTTGTAATTTACAACCATAAGTATTGTATAAATGTAAAAAGTCATAAGATTGCATTAGCATATATCCAAGTTCAAAAAATGTTAATCCTCTTTCCATTCTTTGCTTATAGCATTCTGCTGCAAGCATTTTATTTACAGAGAATAGGGAACCAATATCTCTCATAAATTCAACAAAGTTTAAATTTAAAAGCCAGTCTGCATTATTTACTATAATTGCTCCATTATCTCCTTCAAAACTTATAAATTTAGAAAGTTGCTTTTTAAAACACTCTACATTATGATTTATTTCTTCTCTAGACATCATTCTTCTCATATCTGTTTTTCCAGATGGGTCACCTATTGTAGCAGTACCACCACCAATTAAAATAATTGGTTTGTGACCAGCTTTTTGCATTTGTGCAGCTACCATCATAGAAACAAAATG
>CALXRZ010000026.1 GCA_944391015.1 uncultured Clostridia bacterium
TAAAAAGGGCAAAAAAATAAAATAAAAGGCTGAAATTTTAATCAGCCTCAAGAGTGCGAGCTCTGCTCGCTTTGTTCGTTAACAGGTAGAATATTTATAAAGAATATGATATAATTTTGATTAGTTTTTAGGAGGTTATATATTATAACCGCAAAAACGGAAAAAACCTTATATATTAAGAAAAACATGAACTTTTGAAATGTGCTTAAATATGCGACTTTGACACCTACAATAGACACAAAATGCAGTATTATCAAGCAATTTAAGGAGTAATGTCATGGTACGCAAATTTTGACAGTTAAAAAGGAAGAGTTCAGAGGAAGATAGGTATTCCAAGCAAATAATTCGTGACAAAAAAATATAGTATGCTCCGTATAATTTGTGACTAAAAATGAACAGAATAAATAAAATATATAAGAATAAATTTTGATAAAAATATACATACTAAAAATAGTTGATTTTTTTCAATACTTATGGTAAAGTATGTACGAAAAAATTATAGGGAAAATAAGTTGAAAAAAAGCTTACAAATTTTGTTTACTAACCACAATAAAGAGTAACTTTTTCAAACTAATTTGTAACCTAAGAAAGGAATGGGATTAAAAATGGGCAAAAAAATCTTAATTGCAATAGTTATAATACTAGTAATTGCAGGAATTGGAGTAGGAGTTTATTTTCTATTAAACAATAATAAAGAAGAAACAAAAACAATAGATATAGATACTGCAAGCCAAACACTTGCAAACAGTACACCATTTAACGAAATGTCTACAACAGATATTACAACAGAGCTACTAGGTTCATTATATGGAATTAACACAGACAATGTAGAAAAAGTTTCTGGAAAAATGCCTATGATGAATGTACAAGCTTCTATGTATGTTTTAATCCAAGCAAAAGAAGGAACTGTAGACACAGTTAAAGCAGAGCTTGATAATTATGCAAAACAATATGAAGAGCAATGGAGCAAATATTTGCCAGAACAGTACGAACTAGTGCAAAATAGAAAAGTGGGAACTGTAGGAAATACTGTTTATATGATTATTGCAGAAAATGCAGAAGCACTTGAGCAAGAAATTACAAAATAACATTTAAGAAATGGACTCTAATAAAAAAATTAGAGTCTATATTTTTGCAAGAAAATTCGGTGCAATTCATTATATTTCAAATACCGCTATTCAAAATGAAAATACTCATTGCTTAAGAATTGACCTAAAATCAATAAAAATAAGATTATTGAAATAGTTTTGAAAAAATTTCGAGTCAGAAATATAATATAAACCACTATATAGTAACATAATAAGTTATAAAAAGAGAACAAAAGGGTAATATAAATATAAAATGTATTTATACTAAACAATAGCTGAAAGGAAATAAATATGCTAGAAATAATAATGTTAATAATAGGCTTTGCAATAATCATAAAATCAGCCGATTTATTAGTTGACACAGCATCATCATTAGCAATAAAATGTCACCTGCCTAAAATGCTAATTGCATTAACAATAGTATCATTTGGAACCTGTGCACCAGAAATTGCAATAGCATTTCAAAGCATTGCATCTAAAAATGGTGAAATCGCATTTGCCAATATAATAGGGAGTTGTGTAGTAAATGTATTTTTTATTATTGGTTTGGCTTGTATAATAAGACCAATAAAGCTTAAACATAAAACAGTAAAAAAAGAATTGCCAATATTACTACTAATTACCACAGTTTTTTCAATCTTAATGATAGACAGCACATTTAACCCAGCCACACCAAATGATTTTTCACGTGCAGATGGTGTAGTACTAATATTGATATTTTTTATATTTGTTTTATACCTATTGCAGTTAATAAAAAACAGAGACAAAACTTCTGTGGACGAAAACGTTAATATAAAATTTGAGAACCCATTTATAGCAATATTGCTTTTAATTGTTAGTTTAGCTTTAATAACATTTAGTAGTGACTTAATTGTAGACAGTGCTACATCTTTAGCAACTAAGCTAAATATTAGCGAAAAAATTATTACAATGGTGCTAATTGCTATAGGAACATCATTGCCAGAAATGATAACAACTGTAACAAGTGCTAGAAAAGGCGAATTTGATATAGCAATAGGAAACATCATAGGAACTAATATATTTAATATTTGTATAGTGTTAGGACTTCCAATTTCAATATATGGGGGAATAGAATTACAAGGCTTTAACCTAATAGATATAATTGCAATATTTGCATCTTCGTTTATATTATATGTTTTTGCAAAAAATGATAACGAAATATCAAGAAAAGAGGGAATTGCAATGATTACTATATTTGTTGTGTATTATGCGTATTTGTTATTGTAATAAATGAATACAATTCATCATATTACATTTATTGCGATTTTTATTGTAGAAGACAACAAGGTTCTGGGGTACTTAGGATGCAATCTTTGATTGCTATGTCGGGTCAAGTTCCTATTATAGGTAAGAGTAGGATTATAAAAAAGTATTTATATAAATTGTAATCATTTTCTTATTACTTTTTTACGTAAAAAATCTTCATATAATATAGCTAAAATAAAAAAAGTGTGATATAGTATGTGAGTACATTTCAAAATAAAGGAGAAAACAATGTCCAGATTAGTTTTAATAGATGGTAATAGTATTTTAAATAGGGCATTTTATGGAATAATGGGTAATAAAATGCTTACAACCCGTGATGGCAAATACACAAATGCTGTATATGGCTTTTTGGCAATAATGTTTAAAGTAATTGATGATTTAAACCCAGAATATATGGCAGTTGCATTTGACCTAAAAGCGCCTACTGCAAGGCACAAATTATATGAGGGCTATAAAGCAACAAGAAAAGGAATGCCAAACGAACTTGCAGAGCAAATGCCTATTTTAAAAGAAATTTTGGAACTTATGCATATTACAATAATAGAAAAAGAAGGCTATGAGGGGGACGATATATTAGGAACCTTAGCTAAAGAGGGGGAAAAAGCAGGATTAGATGTAACAATTGTATCTGGAGATAGAGACACATTCCAATTAGCATCTTCAAAAATTTCTATTAGAATACCTCATACAAAGGTTGGAAAAACAGAAGTTGATACTTTTGGGGAAGAAGAAATTAAAGAAAAATATGGTTTAGAGCCAAAAGCACTTATAGAAGTAAAAGGGCTTATGGGAGACACATCCGACAATATTCCAGGTGTGCCAGGTGTAGGTGAGAAAACTGCTTTAAGTTTAATAAAAGAATTTAAAACAATAGACAATTTATATAAATCAATAGAAGAGGGAACAGATAATTTAAAAGAAAAAACAAGAGAAAAGCTAGTAGAAAGCAAAGACTTAGCATTTCTTTCTAAAACGTTAGGAACTATAAATACAGAAGTTCCTTTAACTGAAAAAATTGAAGATTTAAAAATACAGGATTGGGACAATTCAAAGCTATTTGAAAAATTTAAAGAACTAAATTTTCATAGATTCATAGACAGGTTTAATTTGCAAACAGAGCAAAAAGAAAAGGAATTGTCAGACTTAGTAAACATAGAAGAAATCGCATTAGACAAGCTAACAGACCTATTACAATGCATTAAAACTAAAAAAGAATTAGTATATATTTTAGAAAAAGAAGATATAACTAATAGTGATAAAATAATAAAGAAAAAAATAAAATCAATAAGCATATATGATAAAGAAAAAAATATATCATATTATATAAAGGCAAAAGAAGAAGAATTTGAAAAATATTTTAAAGATATTTTTGAAGATATAGAAATAAAAAAATATGGATATAATATATCAGAAGACTATGTACTGCTTAAAGAATTAGGAATAGAAATAAATAATATATATTACGATGTAAAAATTGCAGCATATGACTTAAACCCAACAAATAGCAACTTTACTATAGAAAACGTATCAAATCAGTACTTAGAAATTGACACAAGTGAATATTTAGCAAAATTTGAAGCAGACAACAAAAAGAATAAACAATTAAATTTATTCCAAGAAGAAGAAAATGACGATACTAGTAAATACATATATGGTTTTAAAGTGTATTTAATAGAAAAAATATCTGAAAAAACATTAGAAGAACTAAGCAAAATAGATTCCACCAATTTATTTAATGAAATAGAAATGCCACTTGTAAAAGTCCTTGGCGAAATGCAAGTAAACGGTATATATGTAGACAAAGAAGAGTTAGTTAGCTTTGGCTTAAAACTAAAAGAGCAAATTGAAACACTAAAAACAGAGATTTATAACCTATGTGGAGAAGAATTTAATATAAATTCTACACAGCAATTAGGAACAATACTTTTTGAAAAATTAAAACTACCAGTTTACAAAAAAACAAAGAATGGATACTCAACTGATGTAGAAATATTGGAAAAGCTAAAACCAGAGCATCCGGTAATAGAAAAAATCTTAGAGTATAGAAGCTTGATGAAACTAAATTCAACTTATGTTGAAGGTTTAATAACTTATGTTAATGAAAGAACACATAGAATTCATTCATACTTTCATCAAACAATAACTGCTACAGGCAGAATAAGCAGTACTGAGCCAAACTTACAAAACATACCTACACGATATGAATTAGGAAAATTATTAAGAAAAGCGTTCAAACCAGCAGAGGGATATATATACATAGATGCAGACTATTCACAAATAGAACTTAGAGTATTAGCACATATTTCTGGAGATAGAACAATGCTAAAAGCATTTAGAAATGATGAAGACATTCATAAACAAGCTGCTTCAAAAGTATTTGAAGTGCCAATAGAAGAGGTAACAAAAGAGCAAAGAACATCAGCAAAGGCTGTAAACTTTGGAATAGTATATGGAATAAGCGACTTTGGACTATCAGAGCAATTAGGTATAAGCAAAAAATTAGCAAAAAAATACATAGAGCAATACTTAGAAAAATATAGTGGAATAAAGAAATTTATGGACAAAATAGTAGACGAAACAAGAGAAAAGGGATATGTCGAAACCTTGTTCCATAGAAGAAGATATATTCCTGAACTAACCTCAAACAACTATATGGTAAGGCAATTTGGTGCAAGAGCAGCAATGAACACACCTATACAAGGCACAGCAGCAGACATAATGAAAATAGCTATGATAAATGTATTTAATAGATTAAGAAAAGAAAAACTAGATGCTAAAATAATATTGCAAGTACACGATGAACTAATAATAGAGGCAAAAAAAGAATGTCAAAAACAGGCTGAAACTATTTTAAAAGAAGAAATGGAAAGTGCAGTGAAACTAAAAATACCACTTAAAGTAGAAATATCCGAAGCAGAAAACTGGTATGACGCAAAATAATGTCATATTAGGGGAAAGGTCTAAATGAGAAAAAGTTGTCACAGAAGAACCTATCCTTAAAAGGACATAGTTGACATACTGGGGGACAGGTCTTCAAAAATAAAGTATGGATATAAAACCAAAAGAGGAGAGTGCAAATGACAAAAAAGATTATTATAATGCTAATAGCACTAATTTTACTACTGGCAATTCGGATTAGTATTATTTAAGATTATTAGAATTCAAGACATAATATTAAAACATATGTATCCTACAAAATATTCAGAATATGTAGAAAAATATTCAGAAGAAAATAATTTAGATAAGTATCTAGTCTATGCAATAATAAAAGCTGAAAGCAACTTCGACCCAAACGTAAAATCAAATGCAGATGCACGAGGACTTATGCAATTGATGGAAGAAACTGCAGTAGAAAGGTCCAACGCAATAGAGGGAACTGAAGTAGAGGCATACGACTTATATGACCCAGAAACAAACATAAAATTAGGAACTTCGTATTTTGCATATTTGATGGGGTTATATGATAATAACATAGTGCTAGCAATTATCGCATATAATGCAGGACTGGGAAATGTGGAAAAATGGATAAAAGACGGAGTTATAAAAGCAGATGGCTCTGATATAGAAAACATTCCATATAAAGAAACAGAAAACTATGTAAGAAAAATATTAAGAGATTATCAAATGTATTTAAAATTATATGAATAATGGCACTTTGGTGCCTGTCACAAAAGTGCCAGTTGGCACTTTTTGGGACAGGTTCGAAATTTGAATGTTACACAAATATTACAGCTTTATGACATTTATGTAACATTATTGAAAAACATAGTTAATTATCATATAATAAATATAGCCAAATGAAAGTGCAAAAAATGGACTTATTATAGGCAACAGGCAATTTAACAATGCTAAATAGCCATAAAAGATAAAACACAGTAAAGACTGAATAATACGTTAAAACAACAAAAGTGTAAACCTTGAACAAAGGAGAGAGAAAAAATGGGTGTCGAAACTTTTGCAGATTACATTTTATCTGAAAAAGATTGGATAAAGAAAATGGAAATTGTATATTACTTGCAAAAGAGAACTGGAATATTTTTTGATAATTCAGTTGTGTTTAAGACGCTACTTACCAAATTATTTATAGACAGAGTCGACTTAGGGGTAGACAAAAATGTTGTGATTACAGCAAGTTTACTATGGAGTTGTAAGAAAAACTTAGTACCACAAGACTTATCTAAAGTTCAATCTTTTGCAAAAGACGGCGCAGAGTATTTATCAAAGTTAGGGTTTGACGAAAGATTTTGCCGAATTTGTGAAGGAGTTAATAGATATAGTGGAATTGAGCCACGAGAAAAAGAAAGCGATATTTTAGAGCTTACAGACCAATTCGGAGGAATGCTTTTGGATAGGCCAGAAAGAATTGCATTTAAGCCAGATGAAGCCTTGGTATTGTTAGAATATAGAAATTTAAAAGATAAAGAAAATAGATATTTAGAAGAGTTTAAAGACTTTATAAATAATATGGAGGAAATACGAATATGAGTGGTATAGTAGGAAGCATAACAGCAATTTCAAAAGAGTTTAATGATTTAGATAACAATACAATAAAGGGAATAAAAACAGCAAATTATTTAGAAGGAAAAATAAAAGATGCAGAATTGGAAAAGCAAACTACTCAGGTTCAAGAAAAACCAGCAGAAGAAATCGACCCAGCAAAACTAGTTGAAGATATAAAAGACGATATGACGAGATAATAATTATATATTTTTATTTTAACAAAAGATTGGAGAAAAAGAAAAGAGCCAGTCTTTTGTTTTGAGTTTTATAGAAGAAAAGAGGAAAAATAAATGAACGAAGTATTCGCAGATTTACACGTACATATTGGGAGAAGTGAAAATGGCAAACCAATAAAAATCACAGCAGCAAGGTCACTAAATTTTGCCAATATTGCAAAAGAATGCGCAGATAGAAAAGGAATAAATATAGTTGGAATAATAGACTGTGCATCACCTTATGTTATAGAAGATATAGAAAACTTTTTAAAAACAGGTGAGGCTTATGAAATTGAAGATGGAGGAATTATATATAAAGATAAAATATGCATAATCCTAGGAAGTGAAATAGAAACGGCAGAAATAAATGATGAAGGAAAAACAGGAAGTGCGCATAATTTATGCTACTTTCCATCTCTAAAAGACATAAAGGCCTTTTCAAATGAAATGAGCAAGCACATTCACAACATTACACTAAGTTCGCAAAGAGCAGACATATCAGCCTATGACTTAGTTGACATTGTGGAAAAATATAATGGAGTACTAATACCGGCACACGCATTTACTCCACATAAAAGCTTTTACGGAAATTGCACAGATAGATTAAGCAAAATATTTAAAGAAAAATTTGATAAAATATTTGCTATAGAATTAGGACTAAGTTCAGATACATATTTAGCAGACGAAATCTCAGAACTTGAAACGCGTACTTTTGTAACAAACTCAGATGCACATTCACTTCCTAAAATAGCAAGGGAATATAACAAAATGCTATTGGATGGAATAAGCTTTAAAGAAGTGCTAAAAGCACTAAAAAATGAAGACGGTAGAAAAATTTTGGCAAACTATGGCTTAGACCCAAAACTAGGAAAATACCATAGAACATTTTGTGAAAAATGTGGAAAGCCAATAGAAGGAAAACCACCTGTAACGCGTTGCCCAGACTGTGATAGTAGCAAAATCACAATGGGAGTTCTGGACAGAATAGAAATAATAAAAGACAAAGAAACCACAAAAAGTCCGAGCTTTAGACCACCATACATATATCAAATACCACTTACATTTATGCCTGGCTTAGGTGGAAAAACAATAGATAAATTATTAGCAAACTTTGAAACAGAAATGAACATACTTCACAAATTATCGGAAGATGACATCGAGGCAGTTGTAGGAGAAAAAGTAGCAAAAAGCATAGTAGCAGCAAGAACAGGAAATGTGCACATACAAGCCGGTGGTGGTGGAGTATATGGCAAACTAAGAGCCTGCTAAAAAAATTGCAAAAGGTGCCGGGCCTGTTTTGTAAAAAATTGTTCTAAATCTCATATTATCGAATAGATATTATGTATAAGAAAGTTGCTCTATAAATGCACATAAGTTAATATAACTTAAAAGTTGTAGCATTGGAAAATTTTTAGTAAGCAACAAATTGATATCTAGGAGAAGATAAATGAGAGAAATACGAAAAAGACAAAAAAGCGATTTTAAAGACTTGATTTTAAGACACATATATGAAAACTTTAAACTATATTTAATAGTTATAATTATTTTCATTGTAGGAATTGTAGCTGGAGTTATATTTATAAATAATGTGAATGGAGACCAAGCTACAGAAATACAAAATTATATAACAGAATTCATAAATTCGCTAAAGCAAGATTATCATATAGATACAGGCTTACTACTAAAAAAATCGCTAGGCGATAACCTTATACTAATTATAGCAATGTGGCTTTTAGGGTCTACAGTAATTGGTATACCAATAGTAATGGGAATTGTACTATTTAGAGGCTTTTGCATTGGCTATTCAGTATCGGCAATAATTGCAACTTTTGGTGTGCAAAAGGGAATATTATTTTTTGCAGTTACAATGCTACTTCATAATCTGATTTTTATACCAGTAATAATTTGTATGACAATTAGTTGTATAAAACTATATAAGTCAATTATGAAAGACAAAAGAAGAGAAAATATAAAAATAGAAATAATAAGGCATACTTTAGTATCAATTATACTTAGTTTATTATTAGTAGTGGCATCTCTAGTTGAAAGCTATGTATCTACGAATTTACTTATGTTAAGTATAAATTTATTTTAAAAAATGCAAAAATCATTTGCTTTTTATGAATAAGTATGATATAACATATACAGTGTTTATGTAAATTGTATAAATTAGATATTTATAAAAGAAGGGGTAATGGCAAAGATGGAAAAACAGATTAAACAATTTTTGGATTTTTTACAAAATGAAAAAAGGGTATCAAATAATACACTACAATCATATAGTAGAGATATACACCAATTTGAAAGTTACTTAAGTCAAAATAAAATAAATTACAACAAAGTTGATAATACCAAAATACAAGAATATTTGAAACATTTACAAGATTTGAATAAAAAAACATCAACAATATCAAGAAATTTAGCTTCTATTAGATCTTTTTATCAATATCTAATTAGAATAAAGAAAATGAAATATGACCCAACAGATAATATACAATCACCAAAAGTAGAAAAAAGAGTTCCTAGTGTATTAACGGCTGATGAGGTTGAAAAGCTATTAAGCCAACCAAAGGATGTTGACTTAAAAGGAACTAGAGATAAAGCAATGCTAGAAGTGGCTTATGCCACAGGAATGAGAGTTACAGAAATAATTTCTTTAGACATAGAAGATGTACATATAGAAGATGGCTTTATCACTTGCAAATCTGCAAATAAACAAAGAAACATACCTTTAGGCTCTATATCTATAGCAGCTCTAAATGAATATATAAAAGATGCAAGACCAATAATGATAAAAGACGAAAACGAAAAAGCATTATTTGTTAATGTAAACGGAAAAAGACTAACCAGACAAGGATTCTGGAAAATTGTTAAATTTTATAAAGAGCAAGCGCACATTACAAAAGACATAACACCACACGTACTTAGACATTCTTTTGCAACACATTTATTACAGAATGGTGCAGATTTAAAGGCAATACAAACAATGCTTGGACATTCTGATATATCATCAACACAAGTATATACACAATTTCAAGACGCAGGAATAAGAGATATTTATAGAAGAACACATCCAAGAGCATAGGAAAATATTAGAACTAGTCGTTAAATAATAGCGACTAGTTTTTTGCATATAAATCAGTAATATATGTTAAACTGTTTTCAGAAAAAATCCTCTAAAACCACTTGACATAACTGCCTAATAAATATAAAATATATATGTGGGAAAAAATATATTTTACAAATTTTATATAAATTTAGATATATTTATTGTACATTGAAAATTTAATAGAAAGAGGTGTAAAAGATTATGCAAATTATAATCTATATCGCCATATTTCTAATCACAGCAGTTATTTTTACTTTTGTTGGATTCACAATAAGAAAAAAAATAGCTGAATCTAAATTAAGAAGCGCAGAAAATGAAGCAAATCAAATAATTGAAAGAGCAAAAATTGAAGCTGAAAACAATAAAAAGGAAGAAATTTTTAAGGCTAAAGAGGAAATTTTAAGTGCAAGACAAGATTTAGAAGATGAGATTAGAGAAAGAAGAGGCGAAGTACAACAGCAAGAAAAAAGACTAATTCAAAAAGAAGAAAACCTAGAAAGAAAGTTAGAAATCATTGATCAAAAAGAAAGAAATTTATTACAAAAAGAAGATGATTTAAAAGTAAAAAATCAAAAAATTGATGAAATCACTAACAAACAAATGGAAGAATTACAAAGAATTTCAGGTTTATCTTTAGAAGAAGCAAAAAAACAAATACTTTCAGAACTTGAAAAAACAATGACTGCAGAAAAGGCAGCAGTAATTAGAGACATCGAAAGTAAAACAAAGGAAGATGCAATAAAAAGTGCCAGAGAAATTGTAGGGTATGCTATACAAAAATGTGCAGCAGACCATACATCAGAAACAACAGTATCTATAGTATCACTTCCAAATGATGATATGAAAGGAAGAATTATAGGAAGAGAAGGTAGAAACATAAAGGCATTAGAAACCTTAACTGGTATCGACCTAATAATAGATGATACTCCAGAAGCTGTAGTAATATCTGGATTTGACCCATTAAGAAGAGAAGTTGCCAAAATTGCTTTGGAAAAGCTAATCGAAGATGGAAGAATACATCCATCTAAAATAGAAGAAATGGTAGAAAAGGCAAAAGAGGAAGTAGAAAACACAATAAAGGAAGAAGGAGAAAGAGCAGTTTTAGAAACTGGAGTTGTTGGATTACATCCTGATTTAGTAAAACTTTTAGGAAAACTAAAATACAGGACAAGTTATGGACAGAATGTATTAAACCACTCAATAGAAGTATCAAACTTAGCAAGAATAATGGCAGAAGAATTAGGGTTAGACCCAAAACTTGCAAGACGAGCTGGTTTATTACACGATATAGGCAAAGCATTAGACCACGATATGGAAGGAACACACGTAGAAATAGGTGTGGAAATTCTAAAGAAGTACAAAGAAAATGACAAAGTAATAAATGCCGTACAAGCACATCACGGAGATGTAGAGCCACAAACAATAGAGGCAGTTTTAGTGCAAGCAGCAGATGCAATATCTGCCTCAAGACCAGGAGCAAGACGTGAAACATTAGAAAACTACATAAAGAGACTAGAAGCTCTTGAAAACATAGCAGACTCATTTGATGGAGTTGAAAAATCTTTTGCTATACAAGCTGGTAGAGAAATAAGAATTATAGTAAAACCAGAAAAAATATCAGATGACCAAATGGTAATAATGGCAAGAGACATTGCTAAAAAAGTAGAAAGCGAAATGGAATACCCTGGACAAATAAAAGTAAACTTAGTAAGAGAAACAAGAGTTGTAGATTATGCAAAATAATTTTGGCACATTGGTGCCTGTCACAAAAGTGCCATTTGGCACTTTTGTGACAGGTTTAAATGGGACTATGTCATCTTTTGTGGCAGGTCTATAAAATATCAACATAAACATAATTGTTTACAACAATAAAATTAAAACCGTTATAAGTATAAAAAAGCTTATAACGGTTTTTTGATGCTCTGCCAAAAAAACATTTTATCTAAAACTATTGGAAAAATAAAAATAATGAATTATAATAATAAAAACCAGTATACCAAACAAATATAGTGGTATAATCTAAATATATATGGAGGACCGTATGACGGAAAAAGAAAAAAGAGATAATAATCAAATATACAATCCAAATTATGATGAAGAGTTAATAAACGAAATGATTAAAACTAAAGACTTATGCTATGAATATAATAACTTAAAGCCATCTGAAACGGAAAAACGAAAAGAGTTAATTGAAAAAATACTAGGAAAGGCAGGAAAAAACATTCGTATAGAACAACCATTTATGTGCGATTATGGTTATAACATTGAAATAGGAGATAATTGTACTATAGGAGCAGGAAGCGTGGTTACAAAGGATATACCAGCAAATTCTATAGCGTATGGAAATCCTTGTAAAGTGGCAAGAAAAATATAAATTTAATGTATAAGAAAAAAGTAATTAAATTTTTGCAAAAGTGACCCGTCCACAATTGCAAAAAAGAAAGGTGATAGCAATGCAAGATTTAACTTTAATATTAGAAGGTGGAGCATTACGTAGCTTATATACTTCTGGAGTGCTAGACGTACTAATGAAGTACAAAATTGAAGCAAACTATGTAGTAGGAGTTTCTGCTGGTGCATTAACTGGAATGAACTATGTAGCAAAACAACTAGGGAGAAGCGCAAAAATAAATATAGAAAATTGTAATAATCCTAGATATATTGGAATGAAAGCATTAAGAAAAGAAAAAGGCATTATAGGGTACGATTATCTTTTTAACGATTTATCAAAAAATGCTTATCCATTTGATTATGAAACTTTTAAATTTTCAAAGCAAAAGTTCATTCCTGTAATAACGAATTGCGAAAAAGGTATAACTGAGTATGTAGAAAAAAATGATTGCAAGGAAGATATTTTTAAAGTAGTACAAGCCTCGTCTAGTATGCCTTTATGCTCTAAAATGGTAAAAATAGGAAATAGCCATTACTTAGATGGAGCTGTTACAATGGCAATACCTGTAGATTGGGCAATAGAGCAAGGACACAGAAATATTTTGGTAGTATTAACACGAGATAGAAATTATAGAAAACCAGAAGTTTCAAATACAATGAAGAGAGTATATAAAAGGGTGTATCACAAATATCCTAATTTAGTCGAAAAGCTATGCACAATGCCAGAAAGGTATAATAACTTAAAAGTACATATAGACGAATTAGAAAAACAAGGCAGAATAATGGTAATAGCTCCAAAGGAGCCAGTTACTGTATCTAGGCTAGAAAAAGATAAAGAAAAACTACAAAAATTATACGAAGATGGAAAAAGAGATATGGAAGAAAACATAGAAAGAATAATGGAAAAATTGGAAAAGAATTAGATAAAAAATGAGATAATAAGAATCTTTATAAAAAGAAGAGGGGTTAGCAAAAACAAGAAGAAAAGGAGTTACGTATGAAAGAAAATAAAAAACAAATTGTAACTATCATAATTATATTTCTAATTCTTATAACTATAGGAATTGCATATATGACATATATGTTAAATCGAATAGAGGCAAATACTAACAATAGCATCGAGACAATTGTAAAAAATGATGCAAATAACCTAAAAACAGAAATTACTGAGCAAAAAGCAATTCTGCAATCTGTAACAAATGAAATTCTATCAGATAATATTATTGATAGCAAAAAAATTTTTGACATGTATGAAAGAAGCGATGTAACGAGTCACTTTATAAGAATGGCAATTATGTATGAAGATGGAAAAACAATAACCAATGACGGCTATGAAAAGGACTATTCAGAAGAAGTGGATAAATTTTTTTCGAACAACGATGTCCATATTTCAGAAAATTTAATAAGCAAAATCGATGGCGAAGAAATAACTATATACTCACAAAAGATTAACATAAAAAAACAAAAAATAGCTATACTTCTAATTGTAAAAACGGAATTATATAAAAATACTTTTTCAAACAAAATATTTGAGGGAAAAGGATTTAGTTACATTGTAAACAAAGATGGAAATATAATTGTTAGTGCAAATACAGATAAAAATACAGGCAATTTAGTGAAAAACATAGAGCAAATGCTTGTAGGAAATTCAAAAGAAAGATTTATAACAAACAAAAATACAATAGAAGACAATATTAAAAACGAAGTCTCTGGAACAAGAACTTTGCAAACAACTGATGGAAAATATTATATGGTATATGAACCAATCGGAGCAAATGATTGGTCAATTGCAACATTTATACCATCAAAAGCAATTGCAGGAGAAATAAATAGTGCACTTCTTATTACATTTATATTAGCGATAATAGTAATTTTAATTATTTTGTCTATTTGTATATATATTGTAATATCAAATAATAAAAAGCAAAAACAACTATTTGAATATGCATATTTAGACCCAATCACAAAGAAAGGTAATATCTATTACTTTAGAAAAAAAGGCCAAGAAAAACTTGATAAAGAAAAACATAAAGAAAATCAATATTTATTGGTACTAGACATCAATAAATTTAAAATGATAAATAAAGCTTATGGATATAAAACAGGAGATACAATTTTAAACGGGATTGCAGAAGAGTTAGAAAAAAATCTAGGGGAACAAAGTATAATTTGTAGATATTCTAATGACTACTTTGCAGTATTGTTTGAATACGCAGAAGACATTAGGAAGCTGATAAGCGCATTAGTTAAAAATATAGAAAACTTAAAAATAAATAGCAATGTGTATAATCTTTCTGTAAATATGGGAATATATAAACTTACTGATGCAGATACAAATATTTCAGTGGCAATGGACAAGGCTATAATTGCACACTCTGCTTCAAAAGGAGATGTGTTTGACAAATTCCATATTTATGACGAAAAGATGGAAAAAGAATTAGAAAAAGAAAGCAAAATAGAGCAAGAAATGTATCAAGCGTTAATGAACAAAGAATTTAAAGTATATTATCAGCCAAAAATGTATGCAAATAGCGAAGAACTATATGGTGCAGAAGCCTTGGTAAGGTGGGAACATAATGGAAAAATGATACCACCAAGTGAATTTGTTCCATTATTTGAGAAAAACAAGTTTATCTTAAAATTGGATGTATATGTTTTTGAACAAGTATGTAATGATATGAAAAAATGGAAAGAAAAATATAGCAAAGAACCTATAATATCTGTAAATGTATCAAGGGACCACTTCCTAGATGAGCACTTTTTAGAAAAATATATGATTATAGCTTCAAAATATGGAATAGACACTAATAAAATAGACTTGGAAATTACAGAAAGTGCTACAGTAGAAGCTGGTATTGACATTATAGAAATAATGAACAAAATGAAAAAATTAGGTTTTTTAATTTCAATAGATGACTTCGGAACAGGATACTCTTCTTTAAGTACTTTGCAAGATATGCCTGCCGATATTTTAAAAATAGATAAATCATTTGTAGACAGAATAGGTAAAAATGAAAAGAATATGGTGGACTATATTTTAACAATAGCAAAAGAATTAAAATTAACGACAATTGCCGAAGGAGTAGAAACTAAAGAGCAAAAAGATTATCTTTTGGAAAAAGGGTGTGACATAATACAAGGCTATTATTATGCGAAACCAATGCCAGAAGAGGAGTTTGAGGAGTATATGAAAAAGGAGTAAAACTTGAAATCACAAATTGTGATATCAAATGAATTATTATATTCTAAGAGGTGGTCACAATATGAAACCAAAAAATGCTAATATTTTATAATTTTTATATAAAATTCTAAGGTCGCAATTTTCGACCTTAGAGAAAAAAGTTTAAGGTGACAAATTGGAACCTTAAACAAAAGCTTGATTCCATTTTTACATTTTATGATATAATTAGCTTGAAAAATTATAGAGAAAGGAATCAAATTCTATGTTAAAAATAAACGAATTCACTTACGAAATAAAAACAAAGGACATAAAAAATAAATTTGTCAATAGACCAAGTGACACCAACAAAGGTGATTATGGTTATGTTGGAATAATGGGAGGAAGCTTAGAATATTCTGGAGCAGTTAAACTTGCTAACTTAAGTGCATCTGCTATGAGAGCAGGATGTGGCGTAGTTAGACTAATAGTTCCAGAAGAAATTGCAGAAGCAATAGCACCATATTTACTAGAGCAAACAATATTTCCAATGAACGACAATGCAAATAAAATGGTATTTTCAGAGGAACAAATAAATGAAGCTCTAGCTAAACTAAAAGCATTAGCCATAGGAATGGGCTGGGGACAAAGCAAAGAATATGAAAAAATATTGGAATATATATTAGGTAACTATAACATACCTGTGGTAATAGATGCAGACGGTTTAAATACTATTTCTAAAATGAATATGGATATTTTAAATAGTACAAAATGTAAAGTAATTCTTACACCACATCTAAAAGAATTTGAAAGATTAAGCAAAATAAAAATAGAGGATATAAAACAAGACGAGATAACAATAGCAAAAGATTTTGCTAAAAAGTATGATGTTATTTTATTGCTAAAAGGGCCTACAACAGTAGTGACGGATGGAGAGAATGTATACTTAGTAAAAAAAGGTTGCCCGGGTATGGCAACTGCTGGAAGTGGAGATGTACTGTCTGGAATTTTAGTAGGATTACTAGGGTATAATGAGCCAGATATATTAACAGTTGCAACAGGTGCATACTTAAATGGGTTAGCAGGCGAAATAGCACAGGAAAAGTATACAGATATAAGTATGATTGCGTCAGATACAGTAAAATGCTTGCCAGAAGCAATAAAAAAGATTAGAGAAATTTAGATGGGAGCAAGTAATAAATAAAAAATTAAACTGAGAATAGTAAATAGTAAGCTTAAAGTAATGCAAAACTTTAAGTTTATTTTTTTATAAAATATATTGACATATACCCTACTGGGGTATATAATAAAAATGTCAGTATAAAGAGGTGAAAAAATGGAAAATAAAAAATGTAGTTGTAACATCTCAAAAGATACTAGTAGAACAACCAAAAGAAGTGAGGCAGAAAAAGAAAGCTTAATAAAAAGACTAAATATTGTTGAGGGTCAAGTAAGAGGAGTAAAACAAATGATACTTGATGATAGATATTGCGATGATGTACTAACTCAAATGCTTGCCATCAATAAAGCTTTAGAAAGCTTGGAAAACATTATTTTAGAAAGACACTTGAATACGTGTATTAAAACAAAAATGGAAAAAGGTAATACAGAAGAAGTGTCAAAGGAAATAATGGATTTATTTAAAAAATTAAGATAAATGGAGGTATTAGTGTGAAAAAACAAGTTTTTCACGCTAATGCTACAATCGCTATCGCCCTCAAATTTTCTTTTAGAAAATTTGAGATGGCTAATAATAACCTCTATCATTCTCGCTAATTTTAGAGGTTATTAAATAAATTTTTGTTAGAGCAAAATTAGCTCGAATGGAGGTTATTATGAAAGAAGTATGTTTAAAAATTAAAGGAATGCATTGCGAAGGATGCAGTACAAGATTAACAAAAGTGCTAAATAATCAAGATGGAGTAGAAGATGCAAAAGTTAGCTTAAAAGATGCCAAGGCAGATGTACAGTATGATGAAAACCAAATCGGGTTAGACGAAATAAAGGAAGTTATTCAAGATGCTGGTTTTGAAGCAGAGTAAGGTGATTAGAATTGAAAAAAGTTTTATTAAAAATAGATGGTATGACTTGTAGTGCTTGTTCTAGTGGACTAGAAAAGTATTTGAATAAACAAGACGGAATAATAAGTGCCACTGTAAACTTAGTTATGAATAATGCTAGTGTAGAATACGATGAAAAAAAATTAGATATTCCTCAAATTGAAAAATTTATACAAAAGGCTGGCTTTGAAAGCTTGGGCATTGATAATTTGCAAAAAGAGGAAAAGAAAAAGTCGAGAGAAAAATACAAATTATGGAGTTTTACAGCCATAGCAATAATAACACTATATGTTGCAATGGGTAGTATGGTAGGATTGCCTGAAATTCCAATTTTAAGTATGCATAATTATCCTATAAATTATGCTATTGTACTTCTAGTTTTAAGCATTATTGCTATAATTATGGGGTGGGGAATTTTAAAAAACGGATATAAAAATTTGGTACATAAAACCCCTAATATGGATACTTTGGTTGGTATGGGTGTTTTAAGTAGTTTTATATATAGCGTATATGGCACCTATATGATTATTAAAGGACATCACGAGTATGCTCACAATCTATATTTTGAATCAGCAGTTATTATTTTGTTTTTCATACATATAGGTAGATATGTTGAAGCTAGAAACAAAGACAAAACTAAAGAAGCAATTCAAAGTCTAATGATGATTACTCCAAACAAAGCTACAATTATAAAAGATGGAAACGAAAAAGAAGTTACTCTTGACGAAATTATAAAAGGGGATACAGTTGTATGCAAACCAGGAGAAAAAATTGCAGTAGATGGAGAGGTAATAGATGGGACTACACACATTGACGAATCATTTGTTACTGGAGAAAGTACACCAGCTAAAAAAGAAGTTGGAAGCAAAGTTATTGCAGGAAGCATAAATTATGAGGGAACTATAAAATATAAAGCAGAAAAAATTGGCAAGGAGTCTACAGTTTCTGAAATAGTAAGAATGGTTGTAGAAGCAACAAATACAAAAGCACCTATTGCAAAAATTGCAGATAAAATAAGTGGCTATTTTGTACCAACTATTATTATACTTGCATTTGTGTCTGCTATTGTATGGCTAATAATAGGAGAAACATTTGCATTTGCAATAAATGTATTTATATCTATCTTAGTAGTTGCGTGCCCTTGTAGCCTAGGATTGGCAACTCCACTTGCAATAGTAGTATCATCAGGAGTAGCTAGTAAAGAGGGAATACTTATAAAAAACAGTGAAAGCTTAGAAAATGCTCACAAAGTAAAAGCAGTAGTATTTGATAAAACAGGAACCCTTACAAAAGGCAAGCTTAGTGTAAGCAAAATGTTTAATTATACAGAAATTAGAACAGAAGATAATTCAAACAATGAAACAAAAGCAGAACCAATTTCAGAACAATTAACTAAGGACCAAAATTCTAAAAGTGCAAAAACTATAGAGCAAGTACTAGAACAAAGTAAAACAGATTCTGAGATTATAAAAATTGTTGCAAGCATAGAAAACAAATCTGAACATCCAATAGCAAGAGGGATTGTAAACTATGCAACAGAAAAAAATATAAAATTAGCAGAAGTAGAAAACTTTAAAAATATTGCAGGCTATGGCATTAGTGCAGAATATGATGGTAATAAATATTTAATTGGTAATAGCAAGCTAATGAAAGAAAACAATGTAGATATAGAAAGCAAACTGCAAGATGAAGAAGAACTAGAAGCAAATGGAAATAGTATATTGTTCGTGGCTGAGAGTAGAAAAGAAGAAATGACAGTAACTAAATTAACGGCAAAAGCAACTGAAAAAATAGGTAATAAAATGGATGATGAAATAGAAAAATTACAAACAAGTCAAGACAAAATAATAGTTACGAAAAACAACAAAGAAGAAAAATTTAGTTTAATAGCTCTAATAGGTGTAAAGGATGTTATAAAAGATTCGGTAAAAGATGTTGTAGAAAAACTACAGAAGCAAAAAGTAAGTATAGTAATGCTTACAGGAGACAATGAAAAAACTGCAAAAGCAATAGCAAATAGTATTGGAATTACAGAAGTAATTGCAAATGTACTTCCAAAGGAGAAAGCAGAAAAAATAAAAGAATTAAAGCAAAACGGTCTAGTAATGATGTGTGGAGACGGAATAAACGATAGCGTAAGTTTAGTTACAGCAGATATTGGAGTCGCTGTCGGAAGTGGAACGGATATTGCAATGGATAGTAGTGATGTGGTTCTTATGAAAGATGATTTGGAAAAAATACCAGAACTTATGAAAATCAGTAAGAAAACAATTAGAAATATAAAACAAAATCTATTCTGGGCATTCTTTTATAATCTTTGTATGATACCGGTTGCAATAGGAGTACTTAGTCCATTTGGAATTACGATGAATCCAATGTTTGCATCACTTGCAATGACTTTAAGTAGCATAACGGTTACACTAAATAGTTTAAGGTTAAAGAAAATGAAGTAAATGCACAAAAATGTTATATTCAAAATATGTCAAACGCAGTAAAATGTCGAAATTTGACATACGAAAAAACTTGCAAAATATAAAAACTTATGGTATAAATTATGTTAATTATATCATAAGTTTTTTGGTTGCCATAAATTTTTAAATCGTATTAAAAGACATCTTATTGGCTTTTTATCTAATAATTATTTCAAATATTTTTTTATTGAATAAAAAGATATCTCACGGTCTTTTTATAAATTTTTTAATCAAAACTTTTTTTATCAAGGAGGACAAATTATGTCAGAAAATAATTTATTAAATTCAAATCAAGAAAATTCAGAAACTAAAGAAAAAGC
>CALXRZ010000027.1 GCA_944391015.1 uncultured Clostridia bacterium
GTAACACCAGTAGCAGAACCAAGTGAAGAAGGATATACATTTAGTGGATGGACAGAAATACCAGAAACAATGCCAGCGCATGATGTAGAAGTAACAGGAAGCTTTACACTAGCTCCATCACTAACACTAACAAAAACTGCATTAGATGAAGATAAAAATTCAATTACAGATGGATATGTATACAAGGAAGATGAGAATAATTACATTTATTATAGGCTAAAAGTCGAAAATAAAGGGCCAAAAGCAGTTGAAAATCAAGTAATAACAGACACATTACCTTTTGGAATGACATATATTAGTGAAGGAAACAATAATATATCCGCAGAAACTATAACAGAACAAGAAAAAAGTAAAACAAAAATAACATGGAATATAGACAGAATAGAAGCTTATAATTCAGTAACAGTAGACATAAAAGTTAAAATTGACGAAAGAGTATTTGAAGGAGTAGATCAAGTTGAAGACTCAGAATACAATGTTATATCAGATATAGTAGCAAAATCTCCAGAAAATACAGATCGTGAATATCAAACAACAGATAAAACAGGTAAGGTAATGTCTTTATTTGTAAGATTTGCATCTCCAGTATCTGGTAACTCAGGATATTTATATGCAGGAACAACTACAGCAGCAGAAAGTGGAATGCCTACTGCTGACAATGATGTGTATGTTCAAAAATATAATGGTAGTGGTAGCTATAACGATGCTGAAGTAAATGCAAACTTATCAAATGCACAATCATTAGCAAACATGCTAGATGACTTTTATAAAGCTAATACTGATGGTACTATTGCTAGTTATGTAGATGGAAATAGATTACCAAATGAAGCAGAAATAAAAGAGTTCTTAGAAAATGAATATAATATTACTTTAGACTCTAGTCATACTATATTATGGTATAAAGTTTCAGAACGAGCTGGAGAAAAAGCTCGTATAAGAAGATATGATATAACTAACAGAAAAACAGGTCAAAATTATACTCAATATGTAAATATGTCAGCTTGTACATACCATTTAGACGGAATAATAGTAGACATTAATTCATTCAATAAAATACCAGATGGATCAGATATAAATATACGAAATACAGCTAATGTAAGGACAACAGATAAAACTAATTGGTTAAATACTGAAGATTTTGCAGATGTGACAATTTACTACAATACAAGACCTATTACTAAAACACTAACAACAAATAGTTTGTCAAAACCTTCATCAACAATTAATGCAAGCAATGTTGAAAATACAATTCGTACAATAGAAACTACAACAGTTGAAGATGAAGAAACAACTAAAACAAAGGATTTATCAGATAGTTCTAATGAAGCAGTTGAAAAAATAGAAGATAATAATAAAGAAAAGACAGAAATAACAGAAAATACTACAGAACAATTAGAAAATACAGAAATAGGAAATACTACAGAACAATTAGAAAATACAGAAGTAGGAAATAATACAGAACAGTTAGAAAATACAGAAGTAGGAAATACTATAGATTCCAGTGAGGAAAAAACAACAGAAATAGAAAATGAAGATATAGTAGACGATTCGAAGACTATTGATGAAAATATTATAGAAGAAGAGATTAGTGAAGAAAATATTATACAAAATATAGAGAGTAATAATAATTTCGAAGAAATTGATAACGAAATAGTAGATATTAAACCACTAGAGTATGAACAAGTTGAAAAAAAGCAATCTATATCAAATGAAATTTTAGATGAATAGAAGCTTATGCCAATAATAAGAAGAGTAGTATACAAAGCTACTCTTCTTTCAATTATTGTAGAAAAAGAGAAAAATAATAAGTCGCCAAATTTTCTTGTCTACCTATCTTGCTAAAACAAAACAAGTATAATATAATGTAGAAGAACATAAGATAATGATAAGAAAAAGGAAAGATATTCTTTTTTTGTCAAATATATGTCTAAGAAGGAATGAAATTAAAGGTGAACATCGAAAAAAAATTAGAAAAACTTGGAATAATTACAGTTAGAGAATTTACGCAACGAGAAGTACGATATATTGCAGAAGAAGTAACAGAGTTATTAGTAAAAGCCTTTCCTGTTTTAGAAGATAGCTATAATAATCTACTAATTCGTCTCCTTAATTGTAAAATGTATTTTGCAAATATTAACAAAGGTAAGAGTTTATCTGATGTAAACTATATATATGAAAATAATTCTATTTATTTTGATGAGAAAATTGACTTAAACAATATTAGCGATAAAGTAATACACGAATGTATTCATTATTTACAAGATGTAAGAAACGAAAAAGGAAAACTTAAAAAAATGGGGCTTTGCGGGTTTGAAGAACTTTCAACTTATGGTTTAGGCATAAATGAAGGAGCAGTCCAATATATTGCAGCAAAAGCAGTAGGAAATACTTCTACTATAACAAAAAAGTCAGGAATTATATTAAAAACAATTAGTCCAGATTATTATCCGTTCCTTACCAACTTAATTCAACAAATTGTGTATGTTGTGGGAGAAAATATTATAGTAAATGGAACTATAAACTGTGATGAGAAATTTGAAGAAGATTTTCTAAATACCTTCGAAGAACATTCAAATACAATAATAAAAATGTTTGACAAAATTATAGATTTACGAAATAAATGCAACGAGGAAAAACAGGAAGAAAATAAAAAAATATTTAATAAACAAATTGCAGATGAATATATAGAAACACAAAATACTATAATGAGAACATATTTCGACAAAATTTGCAATAGATTAACTACAATTGAAGAAGTAGATTTTTATATAGAAAAGTTTTTGAATTATAAGCCTTTGTTAGGGATTGTGGAAGAAACAAGATTTAGTTTAAATGATGAATACGAACAATATAAAGAACAAATATTAAAAAAATTTGATAAACGTATAATGGAAATAAGCAAAGAAAGTAGCAAAAACACGTTATCTGTTATATATAATAATAGGTTATTTAGATTTTTTAAAAAAATATTTTCTTATTTTACAAGTTAGTGCTTATATGCCTTATATATTTTTTAGAATCGGTAAATTAAATAATTAGCAAAATATAATAAAAACTCCTATTTCTATTTATGTATAGAATAGGGGTTTTAAAAAAATAATCGTAATATGTGTAATAAAAAAGTAGATATTGCAACTTTTATGCTCATACGAATAGTTTTAAATACAGTGTTTTTTGCAATAGAAAAATTATAATCTTTACGTACAGTTAATGCTAAGCAATTAGTTTCAACGGTTTCCTTTTTTTCGGAAATTTCAGAATTTTTATTGTTTTTTATATCAATTATATTTTCTGTGCTATTAGTATTTTCAATAACTTCAATGCTTTCAAAGTTCTCACTATTTTCCAAAGAATTTGCTTCTACTAAATTTTCGTTTACAGATTCATATAATTTATTTTCATTCACATTTGAATCAATTTTAGCAGAAAGTGAGTTGTTTGTATTATTTTCTAAATTGGCTAATAATTGGTTATTACTTTCTAAATCAAAAATATTTTCTGTTGATTTGTCATTCTTAAAATTTTCATTGGTACATTCATTTTGAACTTGAGTATTTTGATTTTCAGTAATTACTCCATCTTCGTTAATTACCATAAAATTTTATCCTTTCAAAGAATTTAATTAAAGTATATCATTAAAAAAATATTAAGTAAACAAAAAATTGAAAAAAATAAAAAAATGTAACAAAGAGGATAATCCACTTTGTTACAGCTCTTAATACAAATTAACTATACAATGTAATGTTTTTCCATCTAAGTTCTTTATAACAACCGTATGCTTTCCACCATTTATTCCATATAAGCATTTAGAAGTATCACCTAAAAGAATTGCATTTTTATACATTATTTCAATATTATTAAATTCATCGTTCAAATACACATCTTCTGGTAAAGTTTCATAAGCTAAATCCAAATAGTTCAAATTATGCATGTGTTTGTTTACGTCAATATCTCTTCTTTGTGTAGTGTAAATGTATTCATTTGAAAAATCTTCTGGCTCTTCCAATTTTTTAAATGTAAAATCAGGAAAAACAGTTCTATCTTCTGGAGAATATCTATTTATAATATCATCAGTTATTTTTGTAATGGTCTGGGTATCTGCATTAACTAATGTCCACCTTGTGGTAGCAATGCAGGTAAGATTATTATTTTCATCAAACACCTCAAAATCACGAAGAGTGCTTACCTTTGAAGAGGTTCTAGCCCAAGTTTTAACTGTAACATTTTCTCCATATTGCAATCTTCTAAAAATTTGAACTTTCCAATTTAGTTGTATCCATGATAAATGAGTCTTAGGAATATCAATAATGCCATATCCAGCAGTATCTGAATGCATACAAGCAGTATTCTCTAAGAGAGATAGCAACCCTTTATTTGTAATTAAAGCATTACTATTTACTTTACTTATATCAACTCTAGTTTTATTCTCAAAAACAGCCATTTTAATTATTGTATGATTTCTAAATAATCATACACTCCTTTCCATAAAATTATAAATTGTCTGTTATATTATTTTTATCAATTTCAAGCATCTTTTCCATCGTATTATAAATTTCAGGAAAAAGTTTTCTTGTATTGATAGGCCTCATATCCTTATTAACTATGGCATGTACAGTGTAGCCAGTATTGATAGGTTTGTCCATGTTATTCTCCTTAAAAACTTCATAATAAAAAACCACTCTTGCAGGAGTTAGTTTACTTACTCTTGCAGTTACAATAAGGTCATCATCATATGTAGCAGAACTATAATATTTACAATTTAATTCAATTAAAGGAGTCATAAGGCCTACTTCCTCCATTTTTGAATATGGAAAACCGGCTTGCTTAGATAAATCTGTTCTTGCAAGCTCATACCAAATAGGGTAAACAGAATGGTGCACAATTCCCATTTTATCTGTTTCTGCATATCTTACTGTTACTTTACTTTTTGAAATCATTGTAATAACCTCCTAAAATATGGATAATTATATCACAATGGAAAAGTAAAATAAAGAGTATTGTAAAATAAATTGAACTGTGATAGAATTCTAACCAAAGCAATAGATTCGAGAGAAGGAGGAACTAAAGATATGGCAAATGATAGCGCAGCAAAGTTATATAAAATATTGAATATACTAGAAAATGCAGGAAAAGACAAGAATGAAATAAAGAAAATAAGAAAACTACTAGATACTGGAAAATTAGAAGAAGCTCTAAGTAAAATAAGAGAACTTAATAATTCTACTCAAACTAATAATGGTGAAGAAAAGAAGAAAAGAGGTAGAAAGAAAAAGGTAAAGAAAGAAATTGCACAAGATAATGAAGAAAAAATAAATGATGAAGAGGCTAAAACTGTAGAAGAGGAAAATAGTATAGATGGTTTGGGTGAGGATGATGAAAATATAGAGAATGATGAAGATGTAGAAGAGGACGAAGAGTTTGAGGATGGCTATCAGTCAATATACAATAATTATGCTAATAGTAATGAGAATGAAGAGGGATACTCATCAAATAATAAAAATGTAAAGGATGAATCTGAGGCTAAAAACGATGATAATGAAGCTGGAGATTCTGCTGAAGAAGAAAATGAAGATAAGCATGAAAGTAACGAGGAAGAAAGCGAAGACGACGAGGATGAGTACGACGAAGATTATGATGAGGACGATGATGATAATGACGAAGCACTTAAAGAATGGGGAATTAAAGAAGATGATGATGTAGTATATAAGGAAGAAGAAAAGAAGCAAGAGTCTGTTTTTCCAGAAAAGTTGAGAAACGAAGAGTTAGAAAAAACATATATAGGACTTCTTTTAAACAATCCAAAACTAATTGTTAAATACTATATTTTATTTGATGAGTGCTATTTCGATGACCAAAACTTACTAAATATATATAAAAGCATTTTGTTTACAGAAGGTGGAAAATTCACCCCAGAAATAGCTAAAAAAGGTTTTAGCTTTTCTGTAGACAACAACGAAACCTACAAATTAAAGCAGAAATTAAAATTTGAAGTTTCAGAAGAAGACCATAATCCAGAAAAGGTATATACAGAATTTAGAAAATTATGCATTTTGAGAAAAAGTTACTTAGAAGAGCCACGAGAGGAAGTTCAAGACCAAATAGTAGATATTATAGATTATGAATTATATGATAAAATGTCGCCAGATGAAATAAAAGCAGCAATAGTACAAGTTAGTGTTACACAAAAGTTTAAACAAGCAGTATTAAGTGAAGATTTAACAGAATTCTTAGAAAAAGGCGAAAACAATTTAACAAATGGACTAGAGCTTCCATTTCCTATACTATCAAGTGTGTTTAAAGGAATTCGTAAAGGTGAAACAATGGCATTTGCAATGCCTTCTAACTCTGGTAAAAGTAGATTCACTATCAATCTTTCGGCATACACAGCATTTGTGCATAAGAAAAAGGTGCTTGTAATCTCAAACGAAATGTCAGAAGAAAAAATGAAGCTTTGCTTAATTACTACAGTTCTAAATAACCCAGAAATACAAAAATTACACGGACAAAAAATATCTAAAACAGAAGGAGAATTGCTGGAGTTTAAGTTTAGACCAAACAAAGATGCAAAAGTTAATGTGGATGAAGAGGGCTTTATATTACAAGAACCAAACGAAACCAGAAGACAATTCGTAGAAAGACTAAAAACAGTATCGGATGAATTTAATAAAACAATAGCAGTAACAGATTGGGTAAACAATCAAATAAATAATTCAATTTACTTCATAAACATAACGGACCATACGAATGACGAACTTCAAAAGGTAATTATGAACTACTATTACAAAGAAAAAATAGAATATGTATTTTACGATACTTTAAAAACGGACACAGCTAATATTGGAAACGGAGAAGAAATAAAAAGAACTGCAACAATACTTTCAAACTTAGCACAAAACTTCAATATGTTTATATGTTCTACATTACAATTAACAGAAAGCACAACACTTCCTATAAACTTAACTGTAAATGACTTAGCAGTAAGTAGAACAGTAAAAGAGGTACTAGACACACTATGCTTAATAAAACAAATAGCAAGAGAAGATTTAAACAAGTATGAATACTCATTAGAAGAGGTTGACACAAAATTTTATGAATTAGAAAAATTTAAGGACCCAGACATTAGGTACTATGCCTGTGTAGTAGATAAAAATAGAGCTGGTGCAAAACCAAAAGTATTGTTTAGATTAAACTTAGCTTACAATGTTTGGAATGAATTAGGATACTTGAAATTAAAGGTAGGAGAGTAGTTTTGAAAGAACTAGAAAAATGCGAAATATGTCCACATAATTGCAAAGTAAATAGAGTACAAGGACAAATCGGCAGATGCAAATGCAATGATAAAATAAAAATTGCGCTTGTATCTACACACGAATATGAAGAGCCTTGTATAAGTGGCAAAAATGGCTCAGGTACAGTATTTTTTTCTAACTGCAACCTAAATTGTATGTATTGTCAAAATTATGAAATAAGTCAGTTAGGAAAAGGCAGAGAAATAACCATAGAAGAATTGGCAGATATATTTATAAAGCAACAGGAAAAAGGAGTAAACAATATAAATTTAGTTACGCCTACAATGTATGCGTATCAAATAATAGAGGCAATAAAAATAGCAAGAAAAAACGGGCTAAATTTGCCAATAATATTTAACACAAACGGCTATGAAAGAGTTGAAACAATTAAAGCTTTAGACGGATATATAGATGTGTACTTGCCAGATTTAAAATATTATTCTGACACTCTATCAAAAAAATACTCAAATGTGGACAAATACTTTGAAGTGGCAACTAAAGCTATAAAAGAAATGTATAGTCAAGTTGGACAAGCTACATTTAATGAAAAAGGAATAATCCAAAAGGGAGTCATTATAAGGCATCTAATTTTGCCAAACCATTTACAAAACACAAAACATATTTTAAAATGGATAAAAGAAAATTTAGGCGATATATATGTAAGCATAATGGCACAGTATTTCCCTACATATAAGGCAAAAGGAGATAGCTTAATAGGAAGAAAGCTAACCAAAAAGGAATATAAGGAAATAGAAAACTTTTTATATACATTAGAACTACAAAATGGATATATTCAGGAATTAGGAGAGCACGAAGAGGAGTATGTACCAGAATGGGATACTTGAAAAATAATTGTATTTTGGCGTTGTTAAACTGCACTTCGAAAATCCTCAGCGTACACAAAGTACGCTTCCGGTTTTCTTGTTTGTTTGCCTAGCCAAAATAGCAATTCTTTTCCAAGTAAAAAATAAACTGAGGGGGAATTTATAAATGACAGAAGCAGATAAGAATTTTATTGAAACTTGTAAAAAAATAATTAAAGAAGGTTATTCATCAAAAGGAACAGGAGTAAGAACAAGATGGCAGGATGGAGAGGAAGCAAACTATATTTCAATTGTTGGTGTAAGTAATGTGTATGATGTTGGAAAAGAATTTCCAATGATAACTTTACGAAATAATAGCAAGACGGTATATAGAGCCATTGATGAAATTCTGTGGATTTGGCAAAAGAAATCTAATAATGTTAAGGACTTAAATTCACATATTTGGGATCAATGGATAGACGAAAACGGAAGTATTGGAAAAGCATATGGCTATCAATTAGGAAAAAAATACGAATTTAAGACAAAAGATGGCATTAAAAAGATGGACCAAGTGGATTATGCATTGTATTTGTTAAAAAATGACCCTGCAAGCCGTAGAATAATGACAAATATATTTAATTTTGAAGATTTAAAAGATATGAACTTAGAGCCATGTGCCTATGGTACTCAATGGCTAGTAAAGGGTGGAAAATTGCATTTAATCTTAAACCAACGTTCACAAGATATGTTAGCAGCAAATGGATGGAATACTATGCAATATTCTGCACTTCTATGTATGTTTGCGCAAGTCGCAGGTTTAGAAGTTGGAACATTAACGCATAATATTGGTGATTGTCATATATATGACAGACACGTGCCAATTATAGAAAAGCTAATAGAAGCAAAGCCAATGGATGTACACCCACAATTAGTAATAAATAATCCAACTAAAAATTTCTATGATTTTAAAGTAGAAGATTTTGAAATACAAGGCTATGACTACAACAAAGATGTTCAAATAGGAAAAATACCTGTGGCGATTTAGCAGAAAGTATGCTATAGAAAAATGTATATAGTGAAAAGCAATAGACTAGAAAGGTAAAATGGAGGAATAAACGAATGTTAAGTATAATAGTAGCAATTGCAAAAAACAATGTAATAGGAAAAGACAACAAACTAATATGGCACTTGCCAGAAGATTTAAAAAGATTTAAAAGACTAACAACAGGGCACAACATAATAATGGGAAGAAAGACCTTTGAATCACTTCGGAAGAGTATTACCAAATAGAAAACACATTGTACTTTGCAATGATATGAAATTAGATGTTAATGATGAAAATGTAGAAGTAATAGATAATATTGACAAATTAAAAGAATATGAAGAATCAGAAGAGGAAAATTTTGTGATTGGTGGAGCAAGCATATATAAATTGCTTATGCCAAAAGCAAATAAGCTATATGTTACAAAAATAAACCGAGAATTTGAAGGAGATGTATATTTCCCGGAAATAGATGAAAAGGTTTGGAAAGTTGTAGAAACAGAAAAAGGGCTAAAAGATGAAAAAAACCCATATGACTATGAGTATGTGACGTATGAAAGAAAAAATAAATAAAAAATCTATTACTTTGAGAGTAGGATATGATTTCTTTAAAAAAGTAAAACTTAAGTTAATAAGAAAAGTGTGATTTTGAGCGAAACAAGAAAGGAAGAAAAATTAAAATGATAGATAATAAAGTATTTAGAGATGTTTCGTATGGACTATACATAGTATCCACGAAATATAATGAAAAAAATGTAGGTTGTGTAATAAATACATTATCACAAGTTACTTCAGAAAACCCTGTAGTATCATTTAGCATAAACAAAAACAATTACACAAATGAAGCAGTAAAAAATGCTAAAAAGTTTGCAATTTCAATCATTTCTGAAAAAACCAAAAAAGAAATTATAACTAAATTTGGTTACAACTCTTCTCGCGATACAAATAAGTTTGAAAATTGTGATTACCAAGAGATAGAAAAAATTCCAGTTGTAACAGATGGAATGTGCAGTTATTTAATTTGTGAACTAATACAAACTGTTGATTGTGGTACACACGATATTTTTGTAGCAAAAGTTTTGAATGCACAAAAGATAAGCAACGAAAAGGAAATGACATACAGATATTATCACGAGGTCATTAAAGCAGTAGCTCCAAAAAATGCTCCAACATATATAGAAGATGAGAAAATAGAAAATAAAGCTGAAATAGCAAAATCAAAAGAAAATGAACAAGAATCAAGTGAGGCATTTGAAAAATACAAATGCATCATTTGTGGATATATTTATGATGAAGCTATAGAAAAAGTGAAATTTAAAGATTTACCAGAGGATTGGAAATGCCAAATATGTGGTACAGGAAAAGAAAATTTTGTAAAAGTGTGATAAAATGAGATAAAAAATATTTGACATACAACAAAAAAGATGTTAAAATATATTTGACGTCAATAACAGGTCAATCATATAAAAAAAGACTAGGAGTGCAATTCCTAGTCTTTTTGCTACTCTCCCATATGTTTTATAATTAAATATAGAACATACAGTTGAAGTAATTTTAACAGGTCTTTCATATAAGCTATCCTCCTTTCAACTTTGAAAGACGGTGCAATAAAATAATAGCACATATTGGTTAAATTTATCAATTGAAAAACAACAAAATTGCTCAAAACACTTGACAAATGAACAAAAATGGTGTAAAGTATATTAGCATTACAAAATAATGCTAATATTTTTTGCTTTAAATGGAAGTGAAAGACTAAGCAATAATTCTTTTCCAACCAGTACATACCCTATGAAAGGAATGATATAAATATGGAAAAAAAGGTTGAAGTAAGTATGTTATGCCAAATATATGGCAAACTTTTAACTGAAAAACAATATGAATTTATTGACGATTATTACAACAACGACCTATCACTTTCTGAAATAGCTGAAAATAATAATATTACAAGACAAGCAGTTAGAGACGTAATAAAAAAGGGGGAAAATAAACTTTTCGAGTTTGAAGAAAAGCTTTTAATTATGAAAAAGACACTAAATCAAGAAAAGCAAATACAAGAGATAATATCAGAGCTAAACAAAATTAAAGACAATTCATCAGATAAGAAAATTGAAAAAATACTAAGTAACGTTATGAAAGAATTAGTTTGCCTAAACTAAATTCTTATAAAAATCAGCATCTTGCGTCGTTTAGACATCTTGTATTATAAAACAAAAAAACAAAGGGAGGAATAAAGTATGGCATTTGAAGGATTATCTGCAAAGTTACAAGAAGTAACAAGAAAATTAAGAGGAAAAGCAAGAATTTCAGAATCAGACTTAAAAGAAATGTTAAGAGAGGTAAAACTTGCACTATTAGAAGCAGATGTAAACTATGCAATAGTTAAAGAATTCATAAATACCATACAAGAAAAGGCATTAGGACAGGATGTACTAAAATCGTTAACACCAGGACAACAAGTTATAAAAATTGTTAAAGATGAATTAGTAGAACTTCTTGGTGGAACCGAAAGCAAAATAAACTTTACACCAAATCCTCCAACAGTAATAATGTTAGTTGGACTTCAAGGTTCTGGTAAAACTACAACAGCAGGAAAACTTGCAAACTTACTTAGAAAGCAGGGCAAAAAGCCATTATTGGTTGCGTGCGATGTATACAGGCCAGCTGCTATAAAACAACTTCAAGTTGTGGGTGGTCAGCTAAATATACCAGTTTATGCAAATGAAACTTCAAAAGATGTTGTTAAAATTGCAAGACAGGCAATAGATGTAGCAATTAGTAAGCTAAACGATGTAGTAATACTAGATACTGCAGGACGTCTACATATAGATGAAGAGCTTATGAACGAGCTTAAAAATGTAAAAGCACAAGTAAAGCCACACGAAATTTTACTTGTAGTTGATTCAATGACAGGTCAGGATGCAGTAAATGTTGCAAAATCATTTAATGATGCTCTAGGAATAGATGGCGTAATACTTACAAAGTTAGATGGTGATACCAGAGGTGGTGCCGCAATTTCCGTTAAAAAAATTACAGGTAGACCAATAAAATTTGCTGGTGTAGGTGAAAAACTAAGTGAGTTAGATGTATTTCATCCAGAGAGAATGGCATCAAGAATACTTGGAATGGGTGATGTACTTTCAATAATAGAAAAGGCAGAAGAGGCAATAAATCTTGAAGATGCAGAAAAGTTAGAAAAACAGCTAAAAAAGAAAAAAGATTTAGATTTAGATGACTATTTAACACAATTAAGACAAATCAAAAAAATGGGCTCTTTCTCATCACTTTTAAAAATGATACCTGGAATGAGTGCTTTAAAAGATGTAAAAGTGGATGACAAAGAATTTGTAAGAATTGAAGCTATGATATCTTCTATGACAAAAGAGGAAAGAAAAAATCCAAAACTTCTAAATGGAAATAGAAGAGTAAGAATAGCAAAAGGTAGTGGAACTACAGTTCAAGAAATAAACAAATTTATGAAATCTTTTGAAATGACACAAAAAATGATGAGACAAATGAAAGATAGCAAAAATATGAAGAAGATGATGAAAGGTATGAACCCATCAGACTTGAAAAATATGTTAAAAGGATAATGAAAATACATATGCAAAAAACATAGTGTATACAAACTAATTGATTTTAAATTTTAATATATATATGGAATTGTTGTTTTAACCATTAGCAATAATTCTTGTGCAAAATTTTTGGGAGGTGAAAATAAATGGTAAAAATAAGATTACAAAGACAAGGTGCAAAAAAGGCTCCATTCTATCACATAGTTGTAGCTGATTCTAGAAGCCCAAGAGATGGAAAAATAATTGAGCAAATAGGAACATACAATCCTATGACAGAACCATCTACAATAGTACTAGATAAGGAAAAAGTAGAAAAATGGATAAAAAATGGTGCAAAACCAACAGATACTGTTAAAGCTTTAATAGAAAAAGCAAAATAGAAATTTGCAAAATATCTAAAGCGACCAGTAGTAGAAAGGACTTTGTTATGAAGCAAATCTTGGAAACAATAATAAAAAACATAGTTGAAAACAAAGATGCTGTTTCTATAAATGAAAAAGAAGAAGCAGATAAAATTACTTACGAAGTTAAAGTCGATAATAAGGATATGGGAAGAGTAATAGGAAAGCAAGGAAAAGTTGCAAACTCTATTCGTACTCTTATGAAAGCTTTAGGGGCAAAGGATAAAAAGAGGGTTAATGTTGATTTCTTAGACTAAATTTTTTTAGAATTAAATACTATATAAATGTTGGAAAGACAGGAGTTAAAATGAAACAAGATTATTTTGAAGTAGGTCAAATAGTAAATACATTTGGAATAAAAGGTTTTGTTAAAGTAAATCCACTTACGGATGATGCTGAAAGATTTGAAGAACTAGAAAGTGTATTTGTAGTAAAAAATAAAGAACTTATAGAAATGAAAATCGAAGAAATCAAGTATCATAAAAACCAAGTTTTAATTAAATTTAAAGGCATAGAAGATATAAATATGGCAGAAAAATACAAAGGTTGCTATATTAAAATTAAAAGGGAGAATGCAAAAAAACTTCCAGAAGATACATATTTTATTGCCGATTTAATTGGACTTCCAGTATACGACGAAAGCGGAAAACTACTTGGAAAAGTGGATGATATATACAATAACAAAAGTCACGATATTTATGTAGTAAAAGATGAATTAGGAAAACAAATATTATTACCTTCTACAAAAGAAGTAATAAAGCAGGTAGATATTGATAATGAAAGGATTGTAGTTCATCTTATAGATGGTTTAGTTTAGTAAAAAAAATAAAATTCGTCTTGCGTTGTTAAACTTTATAAAAATTTTTTCGATGTACAACTCGTACTATCTCAAAAATTTTTATTCGTTTGACTAGCAATACTCGTTTCTTTTTTTAACAAGGAAATGTTAATCGGAGGAGCTTATGAAATTTGATGTACTTACACTTTTTCCAGAAATGTTTGAAGCTTTAGACAAAAGCATTATCCGGAAGAGCAAAAGAAAAGAAACTAATAGAACTTAATTTAATAAATATTAGAGACTTTTCAAAAGACAAGCACAACAAAGTAGATGACACTCCATATGGTGGAGGAGCAGGTATGATAATGATGCCAGATGTGGTATATGACGCATATTCATCTATTACAGATAAAGAAAATGCAAAAGTTATATATTTATCTCCACAAGGAAAGGTACTAAACCAAAATAAAGTAAAAGAACTATCAAAAGAAAATCATTTAATATTACTTTGTGGACATTACGAAGGAATAGACCAAAGAGTTTTAGACGAAATTGTAGATGAGGAAATATCTATAGGAGACTATGTATTAACAGGTGGGGAGTTACCAGCAATGGTACTAATTGATTCTGTTAGTAGGTATGTTAAGGGAGTGTTAAAAGAGGAATCAGTAGAAGAAGAATCATTTAGCAATAACCAACTTTTAGAGTATCCTCAGTATACAAGGCCAGAAGAATTTAGAGGAAAAAAAGTGCCAGAAGTGCTAATTTCTGGGCATCATCAAAATATAAAAAAATGGCGCGAAGAAAAAGCGCTAGAGGTTACTAAAAAGAAAAGACCAGATTTATTAAAATAAAAAATTAGAGGAAGGAGGATATCATAATGGATATCATAAAATCAATAGAACACGAACAATTGAAAAATAAGATTCCAGAACTTAAAATTGGTGATACAGTAAGAGTTCACCAAAAAATTAAGGAAGGAAACAGAGAAAGAATCCAAGTATTTGAAGGAATTATAATTAAAAAACAAGGTGGAGGAGTAAACGCAACATTTACTGTAAGAAAAATAGCTTATGGTGTAGGTGTTGAAAAAACTTTCTTAGTACATTCTCCAATGGTAGAGAAAGTAGAATTAGTAAGAGTAGGTAAAGCAAGACGTGCTAAATTATACTACTTAAGAGACAGAGTTGGTAAAGCTGCTAAGACAAAGGAAAATACAGGTGCTAGAATAGAAAATAGAGAAATTACAATAAAAGCAGATTTAGCAGAAGAAGCACCAGTTGAAACTGCTCCAGAAGAAGCTCCTGTTGTAGAAACAGAAACACCAGCAGTACAAGAAACTGTTGATACAGTTAAAGAAGAACCAGTTGAAACAGTAAAAGACAATAAATAAGAAAAATAGACTTGGACTAAACAGTAAGTTTAGAGAAAAAAGAAAACTCACATATTAGTAGTTTTACTAGTATGTGAGTTTTTTATAATTGTATGGAAAAATTGATTCTAAACTATGCACATTTGCAAGTTATTTCTCTTTGCTAACTTTAGCATATTTCTTTAATTTTTGATATACCAAATAATTTATTGTACCAGCAGGGAAGTTACCATTTTCGTCTCTGCTTCCAGCTGGAACTCCAGTAAGAAGCTCAATACCCTCATCAATAGTTGTAATTGCATATATATGGAATTTACCCTCTTTAACAGCTTGTACCACTTCATTAGAAAGATTTAAGTTTCTAACATTTTGTCTTGGAATAATTACACTATGTGAGCCATCTAAACCTCTCATTTTGCATACTTGGAAAAAGCCCTCTATTTTATCATTTACTCCACCTATTGGCTGAATTTGACCTTTCTGATTTACAGAACCTGTAACTGCAAAAGCTTGATTGATAGGAATTTCAGATAAACTAGAAAGTAGGGCATATAACTCTGTGCTTGATGCACTATCACCATCTACACCACTGTATAACTGCTCAAAACAAATACTTGCAGTAAGTGAAAGAGGCATATCTTGTGCAAACATTTCGCCTAAGTATCCACTTAAAATTAGAATACCTTTAGAATGAGATGAGCCAGAAAGTGAAACTTCTCTTTCTATATTTATAATACCATTTTTACCTGTGTAAGTGTTAGCCGTTATCTTTACAGGTTTACCAAAAGTATAATCTCCAACATTCATAATAGTAAGGCCATTTATTTGCCCAACATTGCTACCAGATGTACTAATAAGCAAAGTATCATCTTTAATCATTTCCATATATTTGTCATCATATTTTTTAATTCTATCCACTTTTTCAGTTAAAGCTTTAGTTATATATTCCTCAGTTATAATTTTAGATTTACCAAGTTTTGCCCAAGTTGCAGCTTCGCCAACAATTACAGATAAATCAGTAAAACGTGTTGCAAGCTTTTCTTGATTATCTGCTAACTTTGAAGCATACTCAATAACCTTTGCCATAGCTTTATTATCTAAAGGAGGAAGTTCCTCGTGGTCACAATACCCCTTTACAAATCTCGAAAGCTTAATCATATTATCCCTATTTAAAGGAGCTTCATCTGCAAACTCTACTTTAATTTTAAATAACTTTCTAAAATCTGGATCCATTGCAAGCAAAGTCTGATAAATATTCTCGTCACCAATTAAAATAACCTTTAAATCTAGTGGAATTGGCTCAGGCTTTAACGAAATCATAACCATAGAAGAACGTGGGTCAGCAGCATTTTCTATACCTAGAGTTTTGCTTCTTAAAACTTTCTTTAAAGCATCATAGCATAAACTATTGGTTAATAAATCATTTGCTTGAAATACTAAATATCCACCATTTGCAATATGAAGTAGACCAGGTTTAAGCATTGTAAAATCAGTCTTTAGTGTACCATAATAGTTTTCGTACTCAAGCTTACCAAAAATATTATGGTAAGAATAGTTAGTATCTGCAACAAAAGGTGCACCCTCTAAATTGTTATTATCAATAAATAAATTAACTCTGTAATTTAACCAAGGCTTGTATACCTCTGGATGAGCTGCTTGTGGCCCTTGCAATTTGCCCTCTATAGCCTTTTCATCAGCAGTAAATAAATTTATATTTTTTAAAATATCCTTTTTAATAGATTCTAAAAAGTTATTTATCTTTTTATTTCTTTTATACTTGCTCTTAATTAAATTTATATGTCCATTTATTGTAAGTAGAGCAACATTAGATTGCCATTCTTCAATACGTTTGTCAGACTCTCTTTCAATAGATTTAATTTCACTAATTGCAGTCATAATATGCTGTTGAACAATAGAAGACTTTTCTTCAAAATCTTTCTTTACTGCATCATCTAGCTTGTTAAACTCATCCTCAGCAATAGTTTTACCATTTAAAATAGGCATCATATAAATACCATTTTGAGAAGACTTAACAGTAAAGCCATATTCAGCAGAAGTTTGATTTAGCTTCTCAAGTAATAAAGTACGCTTAGTTTCATACTCTTGCTTAATTAAATTCTTCTCTTTTTCAAAATCTTCATTATTAAAAGTATTCTTAATATCTACCTTAATCTCGTTTATAAAAGCATCCATTGTGGCCTTAAATTCCTTGCCTTGTCCAGCAGGAAGCGAAATAGCAACAGGTTCATTTGGATTAGCAAAATTATAAACATAACACCAATCATTTGGAACCTTTTTCTTTTTAGAAATTGTGCTTAAATAATTCTTTACATATGCTGTTTTACCAACACCGTAAGGACCTTCTACATACACATTATATCCATTTATATCAACATTAAGGCCAAACTCTAGTGCTTTAATGCCACGCTCTTGACCAATGCCTGTACTAATTGGCTCTAATTCATCAGTTGTATTAAAATTCAATAATTTAGGATCACAAGTAACTTTTAATTCTTTGTATCCAAGTTCATTCTTTCTTTTCATTAGTAAATCCTCCTTAAAAATTTTGGCACTTTTGTACCTGGCACCGAAGTGCCATTTGGCACTTTTTGGGACAGGTTAAAGTGACATTATAATTGCATCATCTGTATTATTATAGTACTTTTTTCTTAAACCTATTCGCTTAAAGTTAAATTTTTCATATAATTTTATAGCTGGAATGTTTTTGTCATTTACTTCCAGTGTGATATTTTTTAAGTTTTGCTTTTTAGCTTCATCTATGAGCGCTTGCATAAGTTTTGAGCCTATTCCTAATTGTCGTTTATTTGCTTTTGTGACTATATTCATAATATTAGCCTCATCGCAAATTTTAAGAAAACCAGCAAAGCCTACTATTTCATCGTCAAGTTTTGCTACAAAGTAAACCGAATTAGAGTTAGCAAAATCATTCTTCAAGGTATTGATGTTCCAAAATTTATCGAAATCTGTTTCGAAATTAGGAGTAATTGCATCAATATCACAATCGCTCATTGGCATAATTTTTACTTTTTCTTCTAATGCTCTTTCTGCCTGAGACTTTTTTAGGTAGATAGGTGAGATAGAAGAAGAATAGCCAAATTTACCTTGATTGTATTTTGTTAAGGCTGACATTGCTACACTATTACTGTTTTGAAGATTAAAGTTCTCTTCAGCAAATTGAACCAACATAGATGTAGCTGATGGGGCAGATGCTGTGTTTAAATTTTGAACATTGATAAAGTCAAAAGCTTTCTTTAGCTTTACTTGATGCGCGATTGCTCCGTTTCCAACAAAAACTATGGTGTGAAATTTTGGCTTTGATATATTACTAGCTGTTTCTACATTCTCAATTTCTGATGCTTTTACATTTGAAAATTCATTATTTATCGCTTTTGAGTCAATTACTGTAGCCTCTATTTTTGCAATAGTTGTATCAATATCTTCTGCAAACATTTCTATTTGATTACAAATTGCTTTCCCATCAGTGTTACTAAAATTATATATGCCACAATATACATTATTGTTTTTAGCATCAATTAAAGAACAAATTAAGGTATTTTCTAAATTTAAACTATTATCAGTAGTTGTAGTAATTTTGTTTTCAATAACATTATATGCTAAGCTTTCTAAAGAACTAACACCAACTATAGGAATGTGTTTAACATCTGAAAAAGCTTTAACTGTGGCAATACCAATTCTAACACCTGTAAATGAGCCAGGTCCAGTACAAACTGCTAAAAGCGATATATCATTTAAACTAAGGTTAGTACTTTTTAAAGCACTATCAACCATTGGCATTAGCTTTACTGAATGGGTTTTCTCGTCATCATTACTTAGATGAATAAGTACATTTTCATTGTCTGAAATTGTAACACCACATATTTTAGATGAAGTGTCTATACTTAAAATTTTCATTTTTGTTGTCCTTTCTATTTGTTAAATTAGTTGCTTGTTTTTTAGTTAACAGTAGCTAATAACTTATTACTTTTCAATTTTCTCGATTGTTAGCTTTCTGTAACTTGTATCATCATCACTTTTACTAAAACTAATTTTTGTATATGGTTTAGGCAATATGTCCTCTATAAGCTCGCCCCACTCAATAAGGCAAATGCCTTTAGAAAAATATTCTTCGCCACCTATAGCAAAAAATTCGTCAGAATCTTCTAATCTATATACATCAAAATGATAAATATTAACTTCATTCGAGTTATATTCATTTACTATAGTGAAAGTAGGACTAGATATTTCATCTTGCAAATTAAAATTTTCTAAAACGCCTTGAACAAATTTGGTTTTACCAGAACCAAGTTCGCCAGAAAGTACAATAATGTCTCCAGCTTTTAAATTTTTGGCATAATTTTTAGCAAAATTTATTGTATCTTGTTCACTTTTTGAAATATATGTACTCATATTTTTCCCTTTCCTTT
>CALXRZ010000028.1 GCA_944391015.1 uncultured Clostridia bacterium
TTCTCCTCTTCGTCAGGAGTTTCGCTGTCGCCTGTATCTCCACCAGGTTCCTGGGGCTTCTCCTCTTCGTCAGGAGTTGTTTCGCTGTCGTCTTTATCTCCGTCAGGTTCCTGGGGCTTCTCCTCTTCATCAGGAGTTTCGGGTTCTTCTTCTTCTCCATCAGGTTTCCCTGGTTTTACCTCCTCGTCCGGAGTTCCGTCGTCATCTTTATTTCCATCAGGTTCCCCAGGCTTCTCCTCTTCATCAGGAGTTTCAGGCTCTTCCTCTCCGCCAAGTTCTTCTTCCGTTTCTCCACTTTCATCTTCAGTAGTATCTATACTCCGCTGAGTGTAATTCACTTCATCAGTTACTTCTACTGCCAAAGCTGTTGTTGTCGGAAACATTGTCACAACAAAAGTTGCAAACATTACAAACGCCATAATTTTTTTGAGTTCATTTTTCAACTTTTTCATTGTTTTGCTCCTTTTTTGTAATTAACAGTCGTGTACAATTCTTTACTTTTAAATCGTTTTGCTCCTTTCTAAAAATAAATAGAACTGTATTTTACCACAATTTTTAACTATGTCAATACTTAAATTAAAATATTTTTTTGCTACTGGTTACTAGATATGCGTTAAAGGAGGTGGCAATGCCACCCCCCTTTAGTTTGTATGTCTTATTTAATTTTTTTAGCTACTACAAGTAGCCGTGCATCTTGTGCCCAATAATCACAAGTACATAAAGTTATAATCTCATCTCCATACTCAGCAGTACTATCAATTTGATAATATGAGTTTTCTTTCATATAGCTTACATATTCATCAAATTCTTCCTCTGAATTCAGTTCAATATGCTCATAAAACAAAAATTCATTTTCTGGTTTATATTCATAATATACAATTGCTTTTGCAACTGCTATTATTTCATAAGTTGCCTTTTCATATATTGTATCGAACTGAATATATTTGTGTTCATCATAATAATTTTTTTCTTTATACTGGTCTAAAGAACCAAACATAGTTCCGTTTTTCATATTATGACCGTACACAATTATATTATTTGTAGTTTGGCTAGTTCTTCCGTCTATAAATATACTGCCTGAAGATGTTTCCTCTTTATACCAATTTTTGTATAGATAAAAATTAGGATTTTCCGGTGTATACATTACTGGATAATCTATTACCGTATTTTTGATTTTTATCCATCCATATAAATCGGCATTTTCTTTATACAACATTTCGTACTCAGGTAAAATTTCTATTGAATTAGCCACACTTTCACTTTTTGGTTCTATATTTTCAGTTTTATTATTGCCCTCACTTTCTAAAGTCGATACTTCATCCTTGCTTGTTTTTAACTCTGCAAAGTCTTTATTTTCGCTGTACATAGTATATTTGTAATATACTATGTACGCCATAGAGATTGAAAACATTACAATGCAAACATACAACAGAATAACTCTAAATTTCCCTTTCATTGTGTAAACCTCCTAGTTGTTTAAATTTAGAATTTTCTTTTTAATAAAATATATTTAATATTCTATCATAAATTTTTATATATTGTATAGTATTTATTTAATATTATACGTTTTGTGTTATTTTTTCTTTTATGATTGCTTTTGAATTGTTTATTCTTCGGTTTTTGTATATTTTATATATAAATTTTAGAACTTGCATAACTTTAATTTTTATTCCCGCATCAAATTTTATATAATATACATTACCTTTGTTATACATTGGAGTTACAATATATTTTATTTGGTTTTCTTTGTTTTTTTCTATTACTAATGGTAATAGCATAGAAATTGCTGTACAAATTATTGGCACAATATATGTAGTAAGTAGTACATCATCAACACCTATTTTTATATTTAAGTTCATATATGATATTTGTGGTTTTATTTTTGTTATTTCGTTAATATCATTTATACCTATTTCTCTTTCTAATTCTTTAATTTTAGTTTTATCTAAATGCATCTTTAGTATCATTTTTTTAATTTTTTCATTATTCAATTTTAATTTAAGTATTTTTATTTTATTTAGTATATTTAGAGATATATCTAGCTTGTATTTTGCTATATTTTTTTCATTGTTATTGCACGTATCTTTAGTTTCTATTATGCTGTCATTTAGGCTTTCATATATGTTTGATATTTCATAGTTTTTGATGTCAATTTTTAAAGTAGAAAAAATTATTAAGAAAAAAGCAATTATTGTTATTATTATTATTGTACAAAAAATTAAAACTAATACCATAATAACCTCCTTTGAAGTCATTTAGTATTAGTTTTTCCATTTTTTTCTTTTTTAAACATTTTTTATTATAATTCTTTTCAAGTACAATTTTTTTGTATGGTCAAAAGTATTATCAGGAAGTCATTTTTATTATATTTTATACTTGATTTTTTATAAAAGAATATACAATTTCAAATTTTAGTTAGGCTTGTTTTCTATTATTTTTTTGAACTGTTATATCTCCAAAAAGCTCTTCTTGTGAAGTTAATACTTTACTTCTTCTTGATAACTCTAATAAGCCTGCAAAGGCTGTAACTATTTCTTTATTAGAACATTGTTGCTTTGGGAATAGTTTATTAAATATAAAAGTTTTACTATGTAGCAATGCTTTAAACATTGTTTTTACTTTATCTGCTACAGTATATGTTTCAGTAATAGCAATTTTTTCAATGTTTTTAGCATTTTTATTTAGTCTTTCACTACTTCTTTCTATTATTTCAGAATATGTAGTGTACAAAATATCTTTTTTATATTCTTTTTCTATTTTTTGTTTAGGAAGCTCTATTTCTTCTGGTAGTCTATATACATTTTTCCCACCTTTTTGATACATTTCTTTTAATTTATTTGTTATTTCTTTATACTTTTTGTATTCTATAATCCTTTGTAGTATTTCTTCTTCTGTTAGTTCTTTTTCATCGTCTACTTGGTTTGGTAATAAGTTTTTAGATTTTATATATAATAAAGTAGATGCCATAACTAAAAATTCACTAGTTACTTCAAGGTTCATTTTTTCCATTTGATTTATGTATTCTACATATTGCTCTGTAATTTCACTTAAGTTTATATTAGAAATATCCATTTTGTTTTTATCTATTAAATGGCATAGTAAATCCAGAGGACCCTCAAAGTTCTCTAGTTTTACTGTGTATTTATTTGTTTCTAAAGTTAGTAAATTCTGCATTTTATTATCTCCATTTTGGTCTTATTTTTATTGGTTTATCAATCTTTAGATTATTTCTATTTTTTAATTATAAAGCTTTTACAAATGATTATTTTTTCTGCTCATTAAGCTATGTACTAATAATTATATGAACTATGCATTAACAATTTAACATAGAAATAGCTTCTTTTATATTATCTAGCTTATAACCTTTTTTTAATAAAAATTGTATAATGTCTTGTTCTTCCATTCCACTACTTTTTTTAATTATAATATTTTTTGCAGAGTTTATTTCATACTCTTCCATCTTTTCAGAATTATTATAAAAGTAATCGTCTACTAGGTCCTTATTTAGTCCTTTAGCTAATAGCTTATATTTAATTTCTTTCAAAGATAAATTTTTTAAGTTTATAAATTCTGAAATTGCTCTTTCTATATAATTATCATCATTTATATATCCATTTTCTTTAAGTTCTTCTATTACCTCATCTAGCAATTCTTGTTCACAGATATCACCAAATTTTTGTTTTACCTCTTGCTCTGTTCTTTTTTTATACATTATATATTTTAGAACTTTAGTTTTTAATTTATCTTTTTTCTCTAATTCTTCTAAATCTAGCATCTAAAAACTCCTTTTAGTTTATTTTTCAGCTTGTAAAAGAATGGTTGCTTCGCATTACGTAAACTTAAATTTTAAGATTTAAGCTCAGAACAATTATCTTCAAAGATTTATTCTTCTGGTTCAGTTTCCTGTTCCTCATCAACTTCTTCTTCACCTAAGCTTTTTTCAAATGCTGCATTAAAGTTATCTCTTATTTTCTTCTCAACTTCATTTGCTACTTCTGGATTATCTATCAAATATTTCTTTACATTTTCTCTTCCTTGACCGATTCTTTCGCCTTTATAACTAAACCACGAACCTGACTTTTCTATTATATCTAAGTTTACTGCTATATCTAAAATGTTTCCTTCTTTAGAAATTCCCTTACCATAAATAATATCAAATTCAGCTTCTCTAAATGGTGGAGCAACTTTATTTTTTACAACTTTTACTTTTGCTCTATTTCCTATAACTTCACCATCTTGTTTTATGTTTTCTATTTTTCTAATATCTAGTCTTACAGAAGCATAATATTTAAGAGCTCTACCACCAGCTGTAGTTTCTGGATTTCCGAACATTACACCAACTTTTTCTCTTAATTGGTTAATAAACACTACTACTGCTTTTGATTTATTTATAACACCTGCAAGTTTACGCAAAGCTTGTGACATAAGTCTTGCTTGTAGACCAACGTGTGCATCTCCCATATCGCCATCAATTTCTGCCTTTGGAACTAATGCTGCTACTGAGTCTACAACAATTATATCTATTGCTCCACTTCTTACTAGTGCTTCAGTAATTTCTAGTGCTTGTTCTCCTGTATCTGGTTGAGAAACAATTAAATTGTCTATATCTACACCTAAGTGTTTTGAATATACTGGATCTAGTGCGTGCTCTGCATCTATAAAAGCTGCTTCTCCTCCTAGTTTTTGTGCTTCTGCAATCATATGTAATGCAAGCGTAGTTTTACCAGATGATTCTGGTCCATATATTTCTACTATTCTTCCTCTAGGAATTCCACCTATTCCTAAAGCTATATCTAGGCTTAGTGCACCTGTTGGTATTGCTTCAACCTCCATTGCTCCAAAGTCTCCTAATTTCATAACTGAGCCTTTACCAAATTGCTTTTCTATTTGTCCTAATGCTGCCTCTAATGCTTTCATTTTTTCTGGATTTTGATTATTCATTTCTTATTCCTTGTATAATATAGTAAATTAAATATATTATACTTACCTTTCTCCATTAGTTATTATGTTATGGTCTAATGGCACCATTATTTTATATTTAATTTCAAATATTTTTAAACAACTGTTTGTATTATATCGTATTTTTAAAATTTGTCAAGAACTTTTTTAAATTTTGTTATTATTTAGTTACTGTATAATGATTTTGAAAAGATTTATTTATGAAATCTAGCTAGTATGTATGTTTAGAAAATTTTTATTTGAGCGCGTAGCGACCAAATGAGCTTCTTTGAAGCGAGTGCGATTGGAGAAACCTAGCACATAATGTACATATTTTATCATACATATTATTTAGCTAATGGCTAGTATATAAATTTTATCACAGCCTCTTTGTGCTTAGATGGTTTCGACAACAAGCGACAAAAAAATTTGAGAAACATACATACTAGCTAGAGCAAACAAGAAAACTTTAAAATTTTTATTGCCTATACCAATTTTCAAAATTATGATATACACTATAATTATTTGGCATAACCTCGCCTGTTAGCCTTATGCTATATACAACCTTTTCCTTGTTTCTATAAAGACAAATATATGGCATTTCTTCTTCATATATTTCAATTATTCTATTGTATTTTTCTGTTAGCATATCTTTGTCAGAAATATTTTTTATATCATTTAATATACTAGTTATTTCTTCATTTTCATAATTTGCAATGTTGTCCTTACCAAAGAAATAGCTTAAGTCTGGGCTATATCCATTGTTTACACCTGTAATAATCATATCATAATTTTTGTTTTCTAAATAGTTTTTATATGATGAGTTTGACACTCTATATAAATATACGTTTATTCCAAAGTCCTCTAACTGTTCTTTAATTAGTTCTGCTACCTTTACTCTTGTTTCATTACTATTATCCACAACTAAATTTATATTCAAATATTGTGTTCTATAGTTTTCCGTTTTTCTCCAATAGCCATACTTATATTCCCATCCAGCATCTTCTAATACTTTTTTTGCTTTATCTTTAGAATAATTAGATTTACTTTCTTTTGGATATAAGTAACTTCCGTAATCTATTGGAAAAGATGACACATAATAATTATTACTAAAGACTGATGAATTTATTTTATTTTTGTCTATTGCATAGTTTATAGCTTGTCTAACTTCTTTATTCGCTAAAACTCCATCTTCACAATTTATACTTATAAAGTCTAGCTCTCTTCCTTTGTAATCTTTTGTAACAAAGCCAATAGTTCCTATGTAGTCTTCTACATTTGTGTTGGACGTACATACTAAATCAATATTCCCTATTTTTAGGCTGTTATATGCATCTCCCATTGTATCAAAATAGGTAATTATTACTTTATCAATTTTTCTCTCTATACTATCTGCATTTCTCCAGTTTTCATTTTTTTCTAGTTCCATACTTGTTTCAGTTGCAGAAGTTACTTTATACATTCCTGTAGCTTTTGGAGCTAACCTTGATTTATAAAAATCTTCGTTCTTAAATTGATTGCTTGATACTATCGGAAATATTAGATTGTACTCAAAAAATGGCTCTTCTTTTTTTAAATTTAGTCTTATCGTATTTCCATCTATTATTTCCACTGATTTTATATTTTTTACATTGTCTGAATATACTGATTTACCCTTTTGTAACTGTTCTATTGTATATTTTACATCGGTTCCAGTTACGGTGCTTCCGTCATCCCATTTTAGGTTGTCTTTTAATTTTACTAAATATGTTGTTTTATCAGACTTTGACCATTCTTCTGCTAAGCAATTTTGAATTTCGTAATTTTCTGTAATTTTAAGCAATGGGTCATATAGGATTGTAGATAAACTGATAATGTCTTTGTTTTTAGTTATAAGTGGGTTTATGTTATCAAAATCTGAAATTCCTATATTTAGTATTGACTCTGCTTTTTGAGATGTTTGATTTGTAGTATTTTCTACATTGGAGTTTGTAGTTTCTTCTTGAGAATTTATTTTATATATTGCAAATATTATTATTCCTATTGCAAACAGTATGAACAAATATTTAATTATATTAGATTTCATAAATGTCCTCCATTTGTTGAAATTTGTACTTTGTTTTTTACCTTTATAATATATACCATAAGGGCATTTTTTTCAAGTTGTTTTATACATTTCACAGCTTGCTCGTTACTGAATAATAGTGTTTTTATAATATGTCAGAGCAATTTTAAAAAAAGGGAACACAATTATACTACCGTGCCCCCTACATTTATATAATTTTCTTATTATTTTCTTGATTCAACAATTAGTTTTATACCTGTTCTATCTTCTCCTTCCACTTCTACTTCTGCAAATGCAGGTATACAAACTAAGTCCACTCCTGCCGGTGCTACAAATCCTCTTGCTATTGCTACAGCCTTTACAGCTTGATTAAGTGCTCCTGCCCCTATTGCTTGCATTTCTGCCTTGTTAGATTCCTTTACCAAACCAGCAATAGCTCCTGCTACTGAATTTGGATTTGATTTTGATGAGATTTTTAAAATTTCCATTTTTGCCTCCTATATTTTTTTTATTTGTTTCAATCAACAATTATATTTATATTACAATTTCTGGAAATTGTCCATAGGTTTTTGGAAAATAGTGGAAAAACTCATCGTGCAGTTTCGCTATTTTTCGACATTTATCTGTAATTTATTCTATATACATTTATTGTTTTACAAGAATCGTCATTTATTTCAAATATACAACCATTAAATATAGCTGGTCCTTCTGCTAATTTATATCTTTCTGGAAGCGAAGTAAGAAATCTTTTTATTGAAGCAGAAACGTCCATACCTATTACAGATTTTTTAGGTCCTGTCATACCTAAATCAGTTATATATCCTGTACCTTTTTCAGTAATCTCTTCATCTGCTGTTTGCACGTGCGTATGGGTTCCAAAAATAATGTTTACTCTTCCATTTAGATAGTTTTTCATAGCAATTTTCTCTGCTGTTGCTTCAGCGTGAAAATCTATTATTATAATATCCACTTGATTTCTCAATTTATCTACTAATTCATCTGCTACCGTAAATGGATTCTCTGATAATATGTTCATATCAGTTCTTCCTATTAAATTCATAACTGCAATTTTTTTACCTTTGCACTCATAAATATTGTATCCTTTACCTGGTACACCTTTAGAATAATTTGCTGGTCTTAATATTTTAGGATTATCAATAAATGCAAAAATATCCTTTTTGCCCCAAGTATGATTTCCCATAGTTATTACATCTATTTTCATTTTTTGTAATGCATTAAAATCTTTGTCTGTAAGTCCCATTCCTCCAGATGTATTTTCAGCATTTACTATAGTAAAATCTATATTTTCTTTTTCTATTATTGTAGGTAATAGCTCTTTTAATTTGTTTAACCCACTTTCTCCTACTATATCACCTACTGCTAGTACTTTCATTTTAATTATCATCCTTTCTTTTGATTACAATTATACTTTTAGTTTTTACACTTTTTAACTCTAATAAAGTATTCAGAGCTATCTTTCTGGCTCTTCTTTTTTCGTTGTGTCTTGAGCACTTTCTATATCTAATAATTTAGATTGCTTTTCTTTCTCTTTTCTTATTCCTGATAAAATAGATTGTTTTATTAGTATTTGCAAATGTTCTGGTTCCGGATAATCTTTTTTATCAAGTGCAGCTAAAACGAATTTATCACGAATACTATATCTTTTTACATCTCCATTTGGTGTAACAAGTCTAGTAAGTTGCTCTAATAATATTCCTATGTCCATTGAAAAGCCGTGTTCTCTTGAATAGTTTTCTGCAAAAGCTAAAGTTGTTCTTGTATTACCATCTCGAAAAGGGTGCACTCTCCATATTCTAGCTAGTTGATCAGTAAATTGTGCCGTTATTTCATCTATATTTTTACCTGACCAATTTGTACTATTTAATTCTTCCAAAACAACATTTAGGTCTTTTTCAATATTCTTCGGTGCAGAATATTCTAAGCTTAAGCCTGGAATAACTATTTCCGTTTTATATACTGGCACAGTTCTAAACTCTCCTGCCCAGTCAAATATGTCCTCAAATATATGTCTATGAATATTTCTTATATATTCAGCATCATATTTTTGTTTAAAACTTTCTCCTATATCTATTAACTTAACAAAACCAATATCCTTTTCAGCATCATTTAATTCCTTATACTCTGTTATTCCTAGTTTATTTTTTAATGTACCATTTTCTTGTATATATGGGTCTTTCATTTAATCACCTTTTCTATATTTATTTATAACCTTTTCTTGTAACTCTTTTAATTCAATTTTTCCCTCAATATATTGTTTTGCTAAAGACAACGTTTCATCAGTTGGTATGTCTGAACCTGATATTGATATGCCTAATGCTTTTTTTACTAGTTCTTTTCGTTCTTCTACAGTTGTTTTACTGATAGAATAATCCATATTAAATACCATTCCTTTCTCGCTTTGCTCTAAATTTTCCTTTGGCTATGCATATTCACGAAGTTACTCTGCTTATAAGTTTTCAATTTTTTCTTTAGTTAGTCCTGTTATTTCTATAATTGCCTTTGTGTCAATTCCTTTTTGTTTTAACTTTTTAGCTATTTCTAATTTTTCTTTTTGTTTGCCTTCTTCCACTCCATCTAGCTTGCCTCGTTCTGTCGCTTCTGCAATACTTACATTGTAATCCCATACAGCTAATTTTCTTTTATATGCCTCTAATCTTTCGTTTTCATCTGCACTCATTTCATCTAAGTCTTTTACTACTTTTTCAATTTTTTTATTTTGCTTACTTGCCATTTTTACTTTTTCCTCCTCCTTAATTTTATCATAAAATTTGTTAGACAACAATATCAATAAAATAATTATTGAATTTTTTAGGGGTTAAAAATTATTTAGAAAAAATTTTATAGATGACTAAGTATCAGTGAGATAAATGATTTTTAACAATTTTAAATTTTTTTAGATTTAAGTCTTAATGAGAAATAGTTTGAAAATAAAATTTTTCGAATGAATTTTTACCAATTTCTAACATATCTATTTTATCTTATTTTATACATAAATGCAAGAAAAAGTCATCGACAAAAGTCGACATAAATGTATCTTTTGATTAAAGATAGTTTGATATAATTTACCAAACTATCTTTATCAAATTTACACATTATTTTAGTACTACAATAATTCTATTTCAACTTCCTTGCTAATTCTTCAAGTTCTACTAAATTCTCTGTTTTCATTCTTGATTTTATAGTTACAACAGGCTCTACTATTTCAATATCTTTCATTCCTTGTAATAAGTCTTTCATACATTTTCCTGCTGATGGTGCCCAAGAGCCATTTTCTATTATTGCAACTTCTCTTTTTTGATAATTTCTTTCTTTTAAACGTCTTAAAAATTGCTCCATTGGAGGAAATAGTCCAGCATTGTAGCTAGATGATGCCACTACTAATTTTGAAAATTTAAAAGCATTTGCTACTGCTTCTGCCCAATCATCTTTTGTAAGATCTGATAATACTACATTTTTTGTTCCACTTTCTTTTAATATTGTTTCTAATTTTTTAGCTACTTCTAATGTGTTTCCATATATTGAGCTACAAGCTATAAATACTCCGTCCTCTTCTGGCTCATAGCTACTCCATACATTATATTTATTTATATAATATTCTAAATTTTCTTTTAATATTGGTCCGTGAAGTGGGCATATCATCTTTATATCAAGTTTTGAAGCTTTTGCAAGAAGTGCTTGTACTTGCATTCCATATTTTCCAACTATTCCGAAATAATATCTTCTAGCTTCATCATCCCATTTTTCTTCTACATCTAAGGCGCCAAATTTTCCAAAGCCATCTGCTGTAAATAATATCTTTTCAGTTTGCTCATATGTTACCATAACTTCTGGCCAATGTACCATAGGTGCCATAAAGAATTGAAGTTTATGTTTACCAAGGTCTAAAATGTCTCCCTCTTTTACTATAACTTTCTTGTCCGATATATCTACATCAAAAAAGTTTGATAATATATTAAAAGTAAAAGTATTTCCCACTATTTTCATATTTGGATACTTTTCTATTAAAGTACCTATATTGTATGCGTGGTCTGGCTCCATATGTGATACAATTAGGTATTCAGGCTCTTTATCTCCTAAAGTTTTTTCTAAATTGTCAAGCCATTTTTCTGTTACACATTCATCAATAGTATCAAGTATAGTTGTTTTATCATCTTTTATAACATATGAGTTATAGCTCATACCATTTTTTAAAACATATTGTCTTTCAAATATTTTTAAGTTTTTATCACTTGCACCGATGTTTATAATATCTTTTACAACTTCCATTTTTTACCCTCTTTCCGTTTATTTTTACATACAATATATTATCATACAAATTTTGAAAAATAAACCTGTTTTTGTATTTTTATTCGTTATACACATCTTTTCTTATAAATCTATTTATAGTTAAGGAAAGCAATATCAATGTATACACTAAATATACAATTAGTGAAAATAACGGTGTTTGTCCACTTAAATTTGAACTTGCTCCAAATAAATACTTGCTAAAATTCCAATTATTTGTAATAAAATATTTTGCTATAAAAGTAAGTCCTTCATATTTAGACCACTCTGCAATTACAGTATTAAATATAATAAATGTTATTAAAATTAAAATTATAGTCATAGTTATGTTACTGTTTATAGTACCTATAAAAATGCAGAATATTATAACAAATATGTACATAGGCAATTTTGCTAATCCATCTAGGAGTAAATATTGGAATAAATTCATTGTAAATACTTGATTATTATTAAAATTGTAGCCGATGTAGCTTACAGAGTAACTATTAAAGCCAAAAAGAATTCCACCTACAATATACTGTATTAGTACAATAAATACCATTGTAATTATAACAGTAATTATGCAAGCTAAGATTTTAGAAATTAAAATTTCTACTCTTTTATGTGGCTTTATAAATAAATTTTTAATTGTTCCTTTATTTCTTTCTTCTATTATAATATTTGAAGAAATATAAATTACAACAATAATAACAAGTATGTTAAAATTTTCAAAAGTCCTTAAAAATAGAGTTCTAGCATTTAGTGTATTTCCTAAAATCAGGTTCGAATCACTTGAAATATCAAGTTCTATTTTATTTTCTATTACATATTTATAAAGTGATACATCTTTTATTTCTCGTTGTATCTCTTCTTTGTAATATGTAGGATTAGAATTATGGTATTCTAAAAGATATTGAGACTCTCTTAAATTTTCAATATACTCATTTAAAATATCGTTTTTAAATTCTATATTATACTGTAATCTATATTTATAAAGTCCTATTTCAATATCTATGCTTTTGCTTTCATCACTTGTTGTATCAAATTGTTTTTTTATTTCTGTTAAATTTTTTATTTTCAAACTAACAAATTGTTTCCAGTCACCCTCATCTAGCACTTTTATATATTCTTCATATTTTTCTTTTGCTCTACTATATTCCTGTTCGTTAATTTCAGTTTCATAATTATATTCATAGTCGTTAATTGTATTTATTGTTGACTGTACATCACGGTAAAAATCTGTTGGAAAATCATATACACTATAAGTTTTTCTTTCTTCATTTAATGCATATCTTTGCCAAGAATTTTCTTTATATCTATTATATAATTTAGCAAAATCTATAGTATTTTTTTGAGACACATAACTTTCTGTACCTATTTCTTTGTTATCTAATACTTCTTCTATTTCACTTTCTATTAAATTAGATGTGTCTATTTTAATTTTTGTATTTTCTTTGTTCAATTCAATATAATTAAACGCAATAATAGCCACTACTAAAATAATAAATAATATATAAGAGCTTCTTCTCTTAAAAATTTTTATAAGTTCATTTTGTATTAGTTTAATCAATTTTATTTTCACCTACTTTTTCTATAAAGGCCTCTTCTGATGTGTAATTGTACTCTGTAGCAGAATAGATACTATAATTATTCTCAATTAGCTTTTGCATTACTTTTGATAGCTCCTCATTTGAAACATATAATCTTATCGTATCTTTATCTATTATTTCAAATTTATATCCTAAGTCAATATTTTGAATATTGTCTAGTTTATCTAGCTTCAAAATATAGACTGGTTCTTTAGATATTGCTTTAAATTTTTCTATAGTATCATTTGCTATTATTTTTCCATTTTTTATAGCAATAATTTTATTGCATACTTTATCAATTTCACTTAAGTTATGACTAGATATTAAAATTGCAATTCCTTTTTGAGATAGTTCTTGTATAAGTTTTCTGATTTGAATAATTCCTTCCACATCTAATCCATTTGTAGGCTCATCTAAAATTAGTAGATTAGGCTCATTTATTATTGCTTCTGCTATGCCTAATCTTTGTCTCATTCCTAGAGAATAAGTAGACACTCTATCTTTTATTCTATTTTCCAATCCTACAATTTTAGCAACTTCATCTATTCTATTTTTCCCTATATTTTTATAGTTGTTTCCTGCTATTTTTAAATCATCATAACCAGACAAATACATATATGAAGTTGGAGTTTCTACAATGGCTCCCACTTTATTTATAGCCTTTTTAAAATTTTTTTCTAAATCATAGCCATTGATTATGACTTTGCCCTCTGTAGGTTTTATAAGTCCTAATATCAATTTAATAGTTGTAGTTTTTCCTGCTCCATTAGGGCCAATTAAGCCTACGACATCACCTGTTTCTATAGAAAATGATATATTTTCTACTATTGTTTTGTCTTTTATTTGCTTTTTTAAATTTATACATTCTAATACTTTTTCTTTACTCATTTACAATATCCTTTCTTTTAAAAATAATAGTAATAGCTGAAGTTAACACTGCGATTATTATTATTGATATAAAAATCGCCATAGCTAAATTGCCAGTTATTTCGCCAAATAAGTACTTACTTAAATCCCAGTAATAGATATTTTTTACACTATTTATAAATATTTCTAACTTTGATATTGCATATAAACTAAGTGAAATTAGTATTGTTATTGGTATATTTTTTGTTACTAATCCTAATAATATAATAATTAAACTGAATATTATAAACATAGAAAATTTTGAGCAGAATATAATTAAGATATAAGTAAATAAATTCATAGTAACAATATTTTCGGTAGTAAAACTATATCTAATTGCCTCTAGCCCATAGCTATCAACCCCATATATAATACCTCCTAATAAATATTGTAATAATACTATAATAATTGCAAGTATAAGTGATATAATAATGGACGCTATTATTTTTGAAAGTATTATAGTCACTCTCTTGTGTGGTTTTACCAATGCATTTTTTATTGTACCATTTTGGAATTCATCTAAAAAAGAACTGCTTACTATATAAATTATAATAAGAATAATTATAATTTCAAAGTTAGAAAAAAATCTCATAAGCAAGATTCTTGCATCTTCTGGCATATTTGTATTGTTATTTTCTGAGTTTAACAATATGTTATAGTTTATTTTGTTTTCAATAGCATAACTTTCTAATTTAGTTCTTTCTAAAATGGTAGTATAATCCTCTTTTTCTGAAAAGTTTTCATAATATTCTAAACGCAACATATCATTATTGTATGAATTTTCATAAAGCTTGCTTATATCTTCCTTTGAATTTATAGATTTTAAATATAGATTGTATACGAGTAAAACGAGCAATGATAAAAATAGTAAAATATATATGTTCTTTCGTTTAAATATTTTTATAAATTCATTTTTTATTAAAGTTACCATTTTATCCCCTCTTATGTTTCATTATAGGATATAAATAAATTCAAATAAATATTAGAATAGGAACATAAATATTATGCTCCTACCTATAGGGGATTTTAGAATTTGTTACTTATGTACAACTTTTATGGTTGTGGCTTTTACCCCTCCCACCAAGCATATACATTGGCATCCTCAGTTGTTCCCCAAGAATATGCTTTAAAAGTATATGTTCCAGAAGAGGGTAAAAAGAATGAAACATTTTCAGTACGATTGACACTAACAATCCAGTCGTCTGAAATCAATTTGCCCTTGGGATCATACAACTCATAATAGATTACTCCTGTACCGTCAGAAGTTGCAGAGAAAGAAAAATATCTGCTTAATCCAACATAGCTAGCAAGAGTAGGATACAGAGTTAAACTTCCCCCTGGCGCAAGCGTTCCTTTTACAACAGGATTGTCGTACAAAGGTGTAACACCGTCTGCACTTCCAACCTCAGCTTTTGCTTCCACATAAGCCGGTTTTTCAGCAGCAAATGCAGACACGGCCATTGTCAAAGCCATAACAATGGCAAAGATAAAGGCACTAATCCGTTTTTTTCATTTGGTTACCTCCATTTTCCAGTAAACAAATCCCCTATAATAGACAGGCTAAATCGCCGTCCATTTATATTTTATGCATATTTCTATAAAAAGTCAATAGTTTTATAAAATTTTCTAGTAAATTTTAACATTTTAAAGCAATTATAAATTACATTTTTACCCCAATGCTACATCTAACATCATCATTAGCACAAAGCCTATTGCAAACCCAATTGTTCCAATGTTAGAATGTGCTCCTTCTTGTGCTTCTGGTATTAGTTCTTCCACTACAACATAAATCATTGCACCTGCAGCAAATGCTAAAATATATGGAAGAACTGGCACAACTGTACTAGTTATAAGTATTGTAATAATTGCTCCTATTGGCTCTACAATTCCGGATAGCATACCATATAAGAATGCTTTTGACTTAGATACGCCTTCTCCTCTAAGTGGCATTGAAATAATAGCACCCTCTGGAAAGTTTTGAATTGCAATTCCTATTGATAATGCAATTGCTCCTGCAAATGTAATCCCTGAGTTTTGTGCCATTGCACCTGCAAGTACAACACCTGCCGCCATTCCCTCTGGTATGTTATGAAGTGTTACTGCTAAAACCATCATTGTAGAATTTTTTAATTTTGCTTTTATTCCTTCTGGCTTGTCTGTTTTTAAGTGCAAATGTGGAATTATATGATCTAATGCAAGTAAAAACATAATTCCTAAACTAAAACCAATTCCTGCTGGTAACCACTTTATTTTGCCTTGTTCTTCTGCCATATCCATAGATGGTATAATAAGAGACCACATTGATGCTGCAATCATTACACCAGCTGCAAAGCCTAATAAAAGTTTTTCTATTTTTCGATTTACTTCTTTTCTCATAAAAAATACCATTGCCGAGCCCAATGTTGTTCCTAAAAATGGTATTAAAAGTCCTATTGCTACATTTTCCATCTTTACCATCTCCTATAATTTTATTTATTTTTCTAAATTAGAGAGTTAATGATTGCAATCAATAAATTCAAATTCTATTTTCTAGTTCTCCTAACTCACTATTCAGTTTGTCCCATTCCTCCATTTTGCTGTCTATTTCACTATTTAAGTTCTGTATTATTTCTTGTAGTTCTTTAAGTTTAATATAATCTGTGCTATTTTCTTCTTTTAACATTTCTTCTTCGATGTGCTTTACTTCATTCTCTTTTTGCTCTATTTCTCGCTCTAGTTTACTGATTTTGTTTTTCGTCTTGTTAATTTCTTTTCCTAAGAAATATGAATTTTGTGCTTTGCTCGAATTAGATATTTTGTTTGTTTTGCCACCGTTTTCTTGTTTATTATTAGACATACTTACTGTCACATCAATTTTTTTATTGCATTCAGATATATCTTTGGTCACTTCAGCTTTTTTATTATAACTAATTTTTGCAAATTCTATCCCTGTGCTTTGCCTTTCTTTTATTCCTTTGAAGATTTCATCTGCCTCATCCTCATTACTGTTTTCTGCTTTTATTCTCATATATTCCTCATAATTTCCATCAAAGTATGTCACCTTATCTTTTTCAAATATCAATAATGAGTCTGCTATTTTATTAACAAAGTACCTATCGTGTGATACAAAAATTAGTGTACCTGTGTATTCTTTAAGCATTTCTTCTAAGCTCTCCTTACCTATGATGTCCATATGGTTAGTTGGTTCATCTAGTAAGAGTAAATTAGCACCTTTCTTTAAGATTTTACATATTTGTAATCGTCCTTTTTCTCCTCCTGAAAGCACCTTTATTTTTTTAAATACATCTTCTCCAGAAAAAAGGAATGTACCTAAAATTGTTCTTATTTGTGTAGTTGTAAGGTGTGGAAAAGCATTGTACATCTCGTCGAATACTGTATTTTCCGGGTTTGAAAATTCCATTTGCTGGTCATAGTATCCCTTTTCTACGTGATAACCATATTCAAACTCTCCTCCAATCTTTGGTATATCTCCATTTAATGTCTTTAATAGTGTAGATTTACCTATACCGTTTTCTCCTATAATTCCGAGTTTTTGACCTTTATACAATTCAAATGATATAGTTTGAATTGGTTTATCATACCCTATTTCAAGATTTTTTACTGACAATACCATTTTTCCACTTTCTGTTTTTAAATTAAAATTTGCGTGAAATGTTTTTAAGTCGTATTTATTCGGCTCTTCTATTAGTGTCATTTGTTCTATCTTTTTAAGTTTAGATAGCGCCATTTTAGCTTTCGTTGGCTTATACCTAAATCTATCGGCTATTGATTTTAATCTTTTTATTTCGGCTTGTTGATATTCATAGTCTTTTAATTGTTTTTCGTAATTTATTCTTTTTTGCTTTTCAAATTCTGTATAGTTTCCAATGTATTCTGTTACTTTTCCATATTCTATTTCATAGACTTTATTTACTATCCTATCTAAAAACATTCTATCGTGCGATACAATAACTACTGATTTAGGATAATTTCTCAAATAATTTTCTAGCCACTCTATTGCAGTTATGTCTAAATGGTTTGTTGGCTCATCCAATAATAGAATGTCTGGCTTGCTTAGAAGTAGCTTTAAAAAAGCAATTTTAGTTTTTTGTCCTCCTGAGAACTCATTTATTTTTTTATTTTTGTCCTCCTCTGTAAAGCCAAATTTTTTAATTGCTATTTCATATTCTTTTTTGTAAGTATATCCATCTAACATTTCAAAACGCTCTATTGCATTAGTATATTCATTTATTGTGTTGTCATCTGAATTGGTTTGCAAAACATTTGCAAGATTAGATATTTTTTCTTCTAATTTAATTATGTTTTCGTATACCTTTAAAATTTCTTCTAGCATTGTTAGATTAGAATTTTCAAAATTTATTTGCTTTAAATACCCAATACTTGGATTTCCTTGTTTATATATATTAAACTTATCTTCTCCCACACCTTCTTCTAGCATAGAATTATCTACTATGCTATTAAGAAGTGTAGTTTTGCCTGCGCCATTTCTTCCAATAATTGCAATTTTATCTTTATCCTTTATTTCAAAGTTGATTTCTTCTAAAATTGTTTCTGCTCCAAAACTAATGGCTCCATTTGTAATTTTATAGTTCATTTTTAGTCCCTTCTAGTTTTTATATTCGGTGTAGAGTGTATAATAAAAAATTTTATTAAGAGACGAAATGCGATTGGAGAAGCTTTAGAAATTCTTGAATAATTTTATGGAAAGAGTTCATCTTTGATGGAAGGGTGCCATAAAATTATTTTAGAATTTCTTAAACTTTGTATTGAGCCGAGGAACGTAAATAAAATTTTTTATTATACACTCTACACTAAGTAATTAAACTTATACTAACATTAGAAATTTATAATTTGCTCCCAAGGCAACCCATCTTTTCCAAAATGTCCGTAATTCGTAGTTTTGGTGTAGATTGGTTCTTTTAAGTTCAAATATTCTATAATACCATTTGGTGTCAAATCAAACTTTTCTTTTATTAAATTTACCAATTCTTCATCTGATTTTTTGCCTGTTCCGAATGTATTTATATATATTGATAAAGGCTCTTTCATACCTATTGCATACGATACTTGAATTTCGCATTTGTCTGCATATCCATTTGCAACTATATTTTTAGCAATGTGACGAAGCATATATGCTGCACTTCTATCTACTTTGCTTGCATCTTTTCCTGAAAATGCACCTCCACCGTGTCTTGCATAACCTCCATAAGTATCTACTATAATTTTTCTGCCTGTTAAACCTGTATCTCCCAA
>CALXRZ010000029.1 GCA_944391015.1 uncultured Clostridia bacterium
GGATATCAAGTTTTTATAATTTTTATAGAAAAAACAAGGTTTACAAAGGTTTTTACTAGAAAACTTTTGACAAAACCGAAAAAATATAAGGGGGATTTTATTTATGAAGAAAAAAGTTTTAATTGCAGTTCTTATTATAATAGTAATTGCACTTGTGGTTATAGGATACTTTGTATTCTCAGATATGATGCAAGAAGATAAACTAAAAACAGAGTTAACAGAAATATATCAATTAACAAATGCTGAAACTATTGATATGGATGCAATAAATGAGAGGTTAAATCGTACAATAACAAAAGGAGACTATGCTGTAGTTGAGGAAACTTTTAAATCATATTTGAAAGATAATTTTGACAATAGCATAGAAATAGCAAATATCTTAAACGATGAAAAGCTAACTTCACTATTAACAGTAGAAAATTATAAAGAAGATGGAAAGGACTTTACAGAATCTAAAAACTATATTACAACTACTAAAGCAACATTAGAAAATTGCAAGGAAAAATATACCGAATTTTTGACAGAAGAAAAGGCAATGTCTTACATTAACGATAAAGGATTAGATAGTTACTATACAGATTTATACAAAGAAGAATTTGTTGGAGATATAGAAACAGCAGAAAGTGATGGAATAGTTGAAGAATCGATAGATGAAGTAATATCAATTTTAAATACTTCAGAAGAAATTTTAAATTTGCTATCTGAAAATAAGGATAGCTGGGAAATAGATGAAGATACTATAGTTTTTAGTAGTGAAAGTTTGTCGGACCAATACAATGAGTTGGTAGATACTTTGTAGAAACTAATTGAGACCGGTATACTGAAAAGAATACTAAAATTAAATGATGCTATGATTAGTAGAGTATAAAAATTCTACTGATCGTGAGTTATTTTTGTTACATCTTTTAGTTATAATTTAATCAAAAGTTTCATTTAATTCTCAAGCAGTTAATACAGAGAATGTAACACTAATATTTATAAATGGAAAAGTACTATTACAAAATAAAGCACGTAGCCATTTTGAAACTTGGAACTCAATGGCTCAATTAAATGACGGAAAAAACTATCGTTTTAGCTCAAAAATAGTAATAAACACAAAAACTGATATAAAAGATTGCCAAGAAAAAATTAAAGTTTATTATACAAATGTGTCTTTGAATAAAATAAGAAAAGCAAGTCAAGCTGAATTAGAAGAAATAATAGAACAGTCAAATTTAATGGCTGAAAGGTAGGAGTAAAAATGACAATTCTTTTAATTTTAGAAGTAATTTTAATATTAGCTATACCATATATTGCAGCAGCCATAATAATATGCGTAATAAGAACCAAATCGATAAAAAGTAAAGCAATTAAAATTTTAATAATTCTAACTATTCTATTGAGTGTATGTGCAATACTATACAAGATGACAAAAATTTCATAAGGTTATTGAAATAAGTATAGAATATTTTTGTGTTATATGATAGTATTATTTATAGGTGAAATACAATGAAAGTTATTTTTTTAGATATTGACGGAGTATTAAACTCAGATGAATATGTGGATAAAGTAAAGAAATCAGACATACAAGGAATAGAAAGAGACATTGATATAGAAAAAGTAAAGCTGTTAAAAAGAGCAATAGATGAAACAGGAGCGAAAGTTGTATTAAGCTCTTCGTGGAGATATACAAAAAATGCTAGATACCTAAAAGGATTATTGGCAAATTATGGAATTAGAGTAGATTCTACACCATACATACAAGATAAAAGAGGCTTAGAAATAAAAAAATGGTTATCTGAGAATCAAGGAGTAGAGGACTTTTTAATAATAGACGACGAAATTTTTGATTCTTTTGACGAAGAACTAATGAAAAAATTAGTAAAAATCTCAAATGGAAATGGTAGAGGCTTGGGAGAAGGACTACTTCCTAAGGATGTAAATGAAATAATTGAGAGGTTAGGAAGAAAAAAAGCAAAAGAAGAAATAGAAAGGTAAATGGTTATTGATAATATTCCCCATATAATAAGGCAAATTAAAGTATACTTGAAAAATGGCACAGGAATTGATAAATATTAAATAAAAGGTGTTTAAAAATATGGAAATAAGTGATTTGAATTTAGAATATGATAAGTTACAACAAAAATATGGAGCTAAAGAGCTGGCATCTATATATAATGGTGGATGTATTGAAAAACCTAACATTTGCTTTGTATTTATGAACCCAACAGGAAAAAATATAGCATCTTATCCGAACTGGAAAGGCAGAAGGTCTCCTTGGATAGGAACTAAAAATATATGGAAATTATTTTTTAGAATTGGTTTACTAGATGAAAAAATTTATACAGAAATACAAAAAAGAAAGCCACAAGAATGGGATGAAGCATTTGCTGATTTAGTATATGATAATGTAGAAAAGCACAAATACTTTATAACTAATCTAGGTAAATGTACTCAGATAGATGCACGAATATTACCTAATTCAGTTTATAGTCAATATTTGGACCTGTTATGTAAAGAAATAGAAATAATAGAGCCAAAAATAATTATAACTCTAGGAAATCAAGTTAGTTCTATTGTACTAGATAGAAATATATCTGTATCGCAATGTAGAAAGCAATATTTTCAAAAAGACATCGCAGGAAAAAGTTATAAAGTTTATCCAGTTTATTATCCTATTGGCAATGGAATGATGAATATAGATAAAGCAATAGAAGATTTAGAGTACATAATAAAATCAAACTTTGAAAACTAAAAACTATTTTAATAATGCACCTACAATAGCAGGTGTATTTTCTTTACTATTTAACTTGTAACAAAAACAAATTTCATACGTCATATATACAAAGGAGGACAAAGTTATGCAGGATATTGAAAAAATATACAAAGAATATTTTGAAACAGTAAACAAATATTTATTCTGTTTAACTCATAATAACGATATCTCCGAAGAGCTTACACAAGAAACATTTTGTAAAGCTGTACAGAAAATTCATACATACAAAGGTGAGTGTAAAATGTCAGTGTGGCTATGCCAAATCGCTAAAAATCTTTGGTATGACCAATGCAGAAAAAATAAAAAAATCTTGAAAACAGAAGAATCAGAATTGTTAGAAGTACAAGACTTAAACTCATTAGAAGACCAGATTATATCAAATGACGAAAAAATTACTTTGTACAGAAAAATGCAAAAGTTGGATGAAAAAACAAGAGAGGTAATGTACCTTAGAATAACAGGGGAGCTTACTTTTAAAGAAATTGGAGTTATCTTAAATAAAACAGAAAATTGGGCAAGAGTTACATTTTATCGAGGCAAAAATAAGTTAAAGGAGGTTGATTGATATGAGAGAAAATAAAGAGTGTAAAATTGTTCAAGATTTATTGCCGAATTACATAGAAAAATTAACAAATGAAGAAACAAATCAATTTATAGAGGAACATTTAAAAGAATGTGATGAATGTAAAAAGGTTTTAGAAAATATGCAAAAAGATATACAGCTGAATGCTGGGAAACAAGATAAAAGAGAAGTAAAATATATGAAAAAGTATAGCAATAAAATGAGAGTACTTAAATACATTCTTTTAGCATTGATAGTAATCTATATTGCAGTAGTGTTAAGAAGAACTTTTATAATGTTTACACTTTCGGAAAAAGCTGAAGAAAATAAATCGTATGATAATTACTATGCTAAAATATACTCGTATCAAGGAGATTCTTTGATAATAACCGAAAGTTACAATAAAGGTGGAAATTACCTAACCACTATGACGAGAATTACAGATGACGGTAATCAGAAGACAAAGTTAACTTTTTATAACAAAGATAATGAAAAAATAGCCTTACTTGAATCAGGAGAAGAAAAGTATATATTAAATTCCGAAACAACTACTGGATGGAATGTATCACCTGTAACATACGTTGCTGATAGCTTTCTAACCAATATGGAATTAGCGTTTATAATTGGTGTAGATAGCGATTATTGCAATGGCAAAGAATGTTATGTTATTAAAGGAAGTAGTTATGAGAGATATATAGATAAAGAAACAGGTTTGGCAATTAGAAATATAGATAAAAACATCGGACAAAACGATAGAATTGTTGATTACGAATATACATTTAATATCGTAGAAGATAGTGACATAGTAAAGCCAGATACTGTAGGATATGATAATGTAGAAACATAAAAAACTAAGAAGAATAGCAAAAAAACTATTCTTCTTTTTTTCTATATGATATAATATTGCCCAACTAAGAAAAGTGAAATAAATAAGAAAGGGATGTAATAAAAAATGATTGAAATAAAAAATGTTTCAAAATCTTATGTAAAGGGGAAAAAGTCAGTAGATGACCTAAACCTTGAAATTAAAAATGGAGAAATTTTTGGCTTTTTAGGACCAAATGGAGCTGGAAAAACTACAACAATTAGAATGATAACAGGAATATTAAACATTGATGAGGGAGATATTTTAATAGATGGAAAAAGCATAAAAAAAGAGCCATTGGAAGCAAAGAAAAATTTTGGCTTTGTACCAGACAGTCCAGATATGTTTTTAAAATTAAAAGGCATAGAATATTTAATGTTTATGGCTGATGTATATGATATACCACAAGATAAGCGAAAAGATAAAATAGAAGAGCTTACTAAAAAGTTCGAAATATATAATGACTTAAACAATCAAATTCAAAGCTATTCGCACGGTATGAGACAAAAAATTGTAATATGTGGTGCATTGCTTGCTGAGCCTAAAAATTGGATATTGGACGAGCCAATGACAGGTCTAGATCCAAAATCTTCTTATGATTTAAAAGAAATGATGAGACAGCACGCAAAATCTGGAAAAACAGTATTTTTCTCAACGCATATATTAGAAGTAGCAGAAAAGTTATGTGATAGAGTTGGAATTATAAACAAGGGAAAATTAGTATTTGTAGGAACTTTTGATGAAATGAAGCAAAAATTTAAAGAAAATGCATCATTAGAGGACTTGTTCTTAGAAATTACAGAAAAGCAATGAGAATTGCCTTGTGTAAATTTAACATATAATATGGCCATTTATCTAGTAGCAAAAACTTGAAAAAATTAACAGAAAAATAAATTCACAAGGTTATAAACACAGTTATTGAGAAAGGAATGAAACAAAATGAAAAAAGTAATAAAATTAACAAATATATTTCTAAAAAACTCGCTTTCTAATATGGATGCACAGATGGGAATTTCTACAAAGTCAAAAAGCAGATTTTTACTATACGGATTACTATTTTTATATTTTGCAGGACTTATTATATATTTAAGCTATAACTTACTTGATGGTTTAATTCAAATTCAACAAGAAGAAATATTTATAGGAATGATATTATTTATGATATTTGGTTTTGCAATAGTTCAAACAATATTTTCGAGTATAAACGTTTTATACTTCACGAAAGATAGTGAATATTTACTACCACTACCACTAAAACCTTATCAAATTATACTTGCACGAACTAATGTAATGCTTGTTAGTGAATATTTAATTATATTTTTAGTTGGGTGTATTCCACTTATAATGTATGGAATATTAACAGGAGCAGGAATTGTTTACTATATAACAATGTTGTTAGCTGTTATTTTAGTACCAATATTACCAGTGCTACTTATAAGCATAATTGTAATGGGAATAATGAGTTTCGCAAAACTTACCAAAAACAGAAGCAAATTTCAACTATTTGCAACAGCCATACTTTTAGTAATTGTTGTAGCATTATCAATTTCTACAAGTAATATGCAAGATGATTTAACAAATGAAGAAATGGCACAAATGCTTGTTAAAGCGAATGGCACAATAGAAATGATTAAAGGATATATTCCAACAATAGATTACCTAATAGAAGCACTAACCACAAACAATTTACTAACAACAATAGTAGAAGTCTTAAAAGCAATAGCTATTACTGCACTAAGTTTTGTTATGTATATGCTAATCTCACAAAAAATATATTTTAAAGGATTAGTCGGCAACCTATTTGGAGGAGGCGCATCACATACCCAAAAAGGCATAAAACAAAAAGAATATAAAAATAGTAAATTATATAAAAGTTATGTTGGTAAAGAATTTAAAAGCTTAGCTAGAAACCCAGTATTTCTAATGCAATGCTTAATACCAGCAATTCTTATACCAATTATAATGGTAATAATTACTTATGCTGGGTTAAGTAGCGATGGAATGGGATTTGAGCAAATTAACCAAATGGTAGGACAAATGCCAATAAACACATTTATGGTAGCTTGTATTATTCTAGGAGTTATACAATTTTTTACTATGTTCATATACATTGCAATTACTGCAATATCAAGAGATGGCGAAAATGCAGTATTTATGAAGTATATACCTGTACCATTATATAAACAATATATTTACAAAATAATTCCAAATATAATAATGTATATGGTAACCATTATTATTACATTAGGAATGGCTGAATATATATTACATTTGTCAATAACAACTTTAATTTTATTATTTGTTGTAGCAACCATAATGGGAGTATTGCAAAGTTTGGTAATGATTATAATAGACCTAAAAAGGCCAAAATTAAGCTGGGATTCTGAATACGCAGTTGCAAAACAAAACCTAAATTTAATTTTCCCAGTACTATTTTCTATGCTAAATATAGGTATAATGGTTGGAATGGTAGGCTTACTAAAAAATATAAATGTATACTTAGGATTAGGAATATTAGCAATATTATATATAGTGGCAACTATTGCCATCAATAGGTATGTATACAATAATCAATACAAATTAGCAGATAAGATAATATAATAATATATAAAGAAAATAAATTTCTCTAAAAGCAATGAAATAAACTCATTGCTTTTTTCCTTGCTCAAATAACCTTGCCATCTCTTCTGGAGTATTTTTCATACCTCTTTTATACCATTCATCACACCAGCCAAAAACAAAATAAGCAACAGTCACTTTAGAATAGGCAATAGCATCAGAATCATCTTTATTATATCCGTACAAATCTAAAATATTATCAATAATTAAATATTGAAGATGAGCCTTATAAAGTAAATCAATAATTTCTTTATTCTCTTGAAAAAACGAAAAAATATTAAATGCTATATTATTTTTGTCATCCCATTTCCATTTACTAAAAACATTGTTCAAATAATATTTAACAATTTCCTCTTTATTTTTAAAATTACGATAAATAGTTATATGTGATAAACCTGCTCTATCAGTAATCTCCTTGTTAGTAATAGAAGAAAAATCCTTTTTCCTCATTAAATCTATAAGTGCATCTGCAATATACTCTTTTGATAAATCACTTTTTAATTCCATTGTTATAATACAACTCCCTTTCTAACAATTATACAATTATGTATTGAACAAAACAAAATTGTATAATAAAATATAACTGTTACAAATATAACACTTGTAATAAAATAAGTCAAGGAGGGGTAAAATATGTTTGACAAAAAAAGAATTATCATTCTAGTTATTATAGTATTGGTAGGCATTGTACTTGGTCGTTTAGCATATAGAACATTTTTAAATATGCTAGTTGGAGGAACATTATTTGGAGGTAATATACTATGAAAGAAAAGAAGAAGGGAAAAGGAATGTTTATATTTATTTGTATAATTGTATTTATAATTTCATTTGTAATAGGAATTGTAACAAAAGTTGCAATAAAACCTAGTTGGGCAAAAAAATATAGTGTCGCTTGGAGTGATGAGCTAGGCACAAAATATACAGACATACCTTATGGAGAGGGAGAAGCAAATAAATTTGATATGTATTTGCCAAAAGATAACTCAAAAGAAAATTATGGATTAGTAGTTTATTTGCACGCAGGAGGTTTTACAGCAGGAGATAAAGCAGATGATATAGAAATGTTATCGTGGCTTTGCTCAAAAGGGTATGTTGCAGTAGGCATTAACTATACATTGCGAACAGAACAAAATTCGGCAAGCGTTTTATCACAATCAAACGAAATAAAAAGCGCAATTCCAGTAGTAATAGAAAAAGCAAAAGAATATGGATATAATATAAATGAAATGGCAATAGCAGGTGGAAGTGCAGGGCATTGCCTAGCTATGATTTATGCATATAGAGATGCAGAAGAAAGCCCAGTTCCTGTTAAACTTACCTTTGGAGCAGTAGGTCCTTCAAGTTTTTATGCAGAAGATTGGGGAATATTTGGAATAGGATATGACACCGATGAATCAAGAACAGCAGGAGCATATTTATTTAGTGTAATGAGTGGAGAAGAAATAACACCAGAAATGATAGAAGATGGCTCTTATTTAGAAAAAGTAAAACCAATTTCGGCAGCAGATTGGATAACAAAAGATTCTGCTCCAACAGTTGTAGCTTATGGAACTTGTGACAAAGTACAACCATTTTTGGCATCTAAAAGATTGCTAAAAGCATTACAAGATAATAACGTTGATTATAAATATTTTGAAATGGCACATTCAGGACACGGACTTCAAAATGATAATAAATTATATCAAGAATATATGGAAGCAGTGGAAGAGTATCTTAATAAATATATGCCAAACTAAGTGGAAATAAGTTCGAAAAAGTACATAACAATATTGATTTATTAGAACTTATATGATATAATCTTTTAAAGATAAGTTTAATGGAGGGTGCCTATGTATAGAGAGATAATAAATGATTTAATCAAATGGAAAAGTGCAGAAAATAGAAAACCACTTATAATTCACGGCGCTAGACAAGTTGGAAAAACATATATTGTAAAAGAATTTGGAAAAAAATATTATGATAACTTAATATATGTAAATTTTGAAACTAATAAAGAATTTAGTTCTCAAATTGAAGAAAATATAGATGCACAATATATAATAAATAAGTTAGAACTATTTTATGGAGAGAAAATAGTTCCAGAGAAAACGTTAATTTTCTTTGACGAAATACAAGCAAATGAAAGAGCATTAACATCATTGAAATACTTTTGTGAAAATGCTAATGAGTATCATATTATTGCTGCTGGTTCATTACTTGGAATAGCAATAAACAGAGAAAATTATTCATTCCCAGTAGGAAAAGTTCAAATGATAAATATGTATCCATTATCTTTTAAGGAATTTTTAGTGGCATTAGGCAAAGAAAAGTTAATAGATGAAATCCAAAAACATTTTGAGAGCAATACAAGAATGGATACAGATATCCATAACTTGTGCTTAAAATTATATAGAACATATTTAATTGTTGGAGGAATGCCAGAAGTTGTTCAAACTTATTTAGATGAGCAAAAAGTAATTGCAACAATAGATGTTCAAGCAGAAATTCTAGCTTCTTATGAACGAGATATGACGAAATATGCAGATAATAGTTTATCAAATAGAATAATATCAGCATTTGATTCTATACCAGTACAGCTAGCAAAAGATAACCAAAAGTTCCAGTATAAAGTTATATCAAGAGGAGGAACATCTAGTATATTTGGAGAAGCCATATTATGGTTAAAAAATAGTGGAATAGTAAATCAAATATACAAAGTTACTCCAGAATTGCCTTTAGAAATGCACAAAGATTTAGCTTCATTCAAATTATATATGAGTGATGTAGGATTATTCGTAAATAAAGCGAGATATCCATTATATCAAATAGATTTAGACATTTCTCCAACAATGATAGCTATGGGACCTCTTACAGAACATTATGTAGCAAATGAACTAAGGCAAAATGGCTATGAGTCATACTACTGGGAATCAGATGGAAAGGCAGAACTAGACTTTATTATTCAAAAAGAAGCGAATATTATTCCGATAGAAGTAAAAACTAGCACACACACTAAAGCTAGAAGTTTAGATGTTTATATGAAAATATATAGACCTAAATATGCTATTAGAATTTCAGAGAAAAACTTTGGGTTTGAGAATAATATTAAGTCTGTACCACTATATGCAGTATTTTGCATATAAATATCCTTATACAGAAGCAACAGAAAAACAAAAATTGGCGATGGAGAACGCAAACGTACCATTCCCACATCTATCTATATATGAAATTGCATATAATGGAATAGTAAAATTATTAAATTAAGTGTTAGGAGAAACAAATTATGAGTAAAATTTTAGTAAGCTATTTTTCAGCAAGTGGTGTTACAAAAAGAGTTGCAGAAAAAATTGCAGAAAGTGAAAAATAAAAAGGAGGCAGTATTAAATGAATAAAAATGAAAGTAAATATTTTAATACTGCTATTCTTTTTGATGAAGCACTAATTTATTTGCTTGAGAAAAAGGATATTGAATATATTACTGTAAAAGAAATTTGTAATAAAGCAGGAGTAAATAGATCTACTTTTTATTTGCACTATGAATCTATAAATGATTTAGTAGAAGAAACTATGAAATATATAAATAAAAATTTTATAAATTATTTTAATGAAAATTCCAAAGATGTTTTTGAAAAAATAAAGAATGCTCCACTTGAAGAACTAAAGTTGATAGAGAGAAAATATTTAACACCATATTTAACTTTTATAAAAAATAATAAAAGAGTATTTAAAGCATCTTTTAATAATCCTAAAGGAATGAACACATCAAATAGATATAATAATTTGAAAACATATATACTAAATCCAATTTTAGAAAGATTTAATGTGATAGAAAAAGAAAGGAATTACTTAATTACTTTTTATATAAACGGAATTATGGCAATTATTAAAGAATGGTTAAACAACGACTGTAAAGATTCAATTTCGGAAATTGAGGATATTATTATAAAATGTATAGGAGTATATTGAAGATAGCAACAAAGTATATGCATTTGTATAAGAAAAAACTTGAAGAATAGAATAAAACCTATTCTTCTTTTTCATTAGCCTAACATATTGCTTTTTATAAAAAAATATGCAATAATATTGCCTGAAAAACAAGATAAGAAAGGGGAACGCGATGATTACAGTAGAGCATATAACAAAAAAATTTGTTAGAAATAAAAACAAAAAAGAAAAAGAAGAATTTTATGCAGACAAAGACATTTCCTTTGAAGCAAAAGATGGCGAAATAATTGGCATACTTGGTCCAAATGGCGCAGGAAAAACAACACTACTTAGAATGATAGCCGGAATATTAGAGCCAACAGAAGGAAAAATAAGTTTCGATGGAATGAATTACAAAGATAATGAAATTGAAATTAAGCAAAACATAGCTTATTTATCAGGAAATACAAAAATTTATGACACATTATCAACTTATGAATTACTAAAAATGTGTTGTGATATATACAATGTTGACAAACAAAAAAGCGAAGAAAGAATAAAAGAAATTACAAAAGTATTAGGAATGGAACAATTTTTGTATAACAAGATTGCAAACCTATCAACAGGACAAACTCAAAAAGTAAATTTAGCAAGATGTTTAGTACATAACCCTAAATACTATATTTTAGACGAAGCAACAACAGGACTTGACATTATATCTAGTCAAATAATTTTAAACTTTATAAAAGAAGAAAGAAATAAAGGCAAAACAATACTGTATTCTACACATTATATGGAAGAGGCAGAAAATATTTGTAATAGAGTTATTATGATAAATAAAGGAAAAATTATAAAAACTGGAACACCAGAAGAAATCAAGAAAGATACGAATACTACAAATTTAAGAGACGCATTTTTTACATTGATAGGAGGTGACGAATTCTAAAAATAAACTTCGTCTTACGTTGTTAAAATTTAGATGAAAAATCCTTTGGTGTAGAGGGGAGTACACCTCCGGTTTTTCACTAAATTTTGCCTAGTAATACTTGTTTATTTTTAGAATTCATAGAAAATATGAAGAATAATTTATGGAATATATTAAAAAAGGAACTGAGAGAATTATTTAGGGACAAAAAGTCATTGGCAATGATGCTTATAATACCAATATTTATACCACTTTTAGTTATTGGTATGTCAGCACTGTTTGAATCACAAGTTAGTAAAGATGTAAGTGAGTATAATAAAATTGGTTTTGCTTATGAAATGTCTGAAACAGAGAAAAGCATTGCAGAAGAAATGAATATTGAAATTGTAACAGGAAATGAAGAAGAATTAAAACAAAAGTATAACAATGGTGAAATTAACCTTTATGTAACAAGACAAGACAGCAAATACATTATAAATACAGACGGGTCTGATAATAGTACATTTGCAAGTAGTTTAATTGAAAACTATCTTAATACATATAAACAATATTTGCAACAAAGCTATTTGCAAGAAAACAATATAAATCCAAATGAAGTATTAAACATTATAACAGTTGAAGAAAATGTATTAGAGCAGGATAATTACTTTGCAGACTATATCAAAAATTATGCTTTTCTTTTTATAATGATGGCAATAACAGTATCTGCAACATATCCAGCAACAGACACAACAGCTGGAGAAAGAGAAAGAGGAACATTAGAAACATTACTTACATTTCCAATAAAAAGCAAAGACATCATCGTTGGAAAGTTTTTAGGAGTTACAGTATCATCAATCATTACTGGAATAATAAGTTTAGTATTAGCAATATTATCACTAATGATTACAAAAAATATGTTTAGCATATATGATGGAATGGATGTAATGTATTCGCCAATTACCATACTATTTGCAGTAATTGTAATAATAGCTTACTCATTCTTTATAAGTGGCTTATGTATTGCGATTGCAAGTACATCTAAAACATTTAAAGAAGCTCAAAGTGCATTAACACCATTAACATTCATATCATTTTTCCCTGGAATGATAGCATTTATGATGGGAATAACAACAACACCAATACTTTCAATAGTTCCATTTTTAAATTTTACACTAATATTTACAGATATAAACAATGGAACAATAAATTTATTAAATATTGGTTTAATGGCAATATCTACAATTATTTATATAAGTTTAGTATTTGCACATATTATAAAACAATATAAATCAGAAAAAGTGTTATTTGCAAAATAAAACTATAAAATATTCTATATTTAGAAATAAGTATAGAATATTTTTTCTTTTTATGATATTATCAAAGCATAACAAGTCAAAGGAGAAAAAATATGGCAGCTCTAACTATAATTCCGTTATTAGGAACATTAGGAATATTATTTATAGGGTTTAATCTAATAATTATTGCGTTACTGATATTAACAATCGTATTTGGAGTAATTAGGCTAGTAAAGAAGAAATTCACAAAAACATTTATCATACTACTAATTTTAACGATTATTTTTGCATTTATAGATTATAAAATCATAAATAACTTTGTAAATTATGACGAAGTACAAAAGCAAGAGCAAATAAAAGAAGAGGGAGAAGAACTAGTCGCAATAAAAGATTATGACTATAATAAAGTAGAACAATACTTACATAATGGTTGGAATCCTAATGAAACAACAAAAGCAGTATATTATGCAATAAAGTATAATCCAGACGAAAACAAAGAAAAAGATGAATGGAGTATATTAGAATTGCTATTAAAAAATGGAGCAAACCCAGATGTACAAATCTATGAAGAGCCACAGGGAGTAAATACGCCACTTACATATACAACAGAATGTGGATATTATGGTGCAACAAAATTATTGCTCGAAAATGGTGCTGACCCAAATTATCAAGAATCAGATATGAACAAAAACGGATTACTTGCTTTAAGATTTTATAACAATGATAAGGCAGCAGAAACATTACAACTATTATTAGACTATGGAACAGATTTAGATATAAGAACGAACGTAGGATATGGAATAGATAAGTCAGGCAGAGAAATGCTTAAAAATTTTGAAAATGATTATGGAAGAGTCAAAGAAAATGTACCAGATTATGATGATATAGTAAGTATAATAAATAATTTAGAACTATAGAATAAGGGGTATTTGTATGATAGATATAGTAACATTTGGAATATCAGGAATATTAACAATTATTGCAACTTTAATTAGTATAGTATTATTCATATTAACAATAGTATTTGGAGTAATAAGATTAGTAAAGAAGAAATTCCAAAAAACATTTATTACACTATTGATAGCAACAATATTATTTGTTGTTATAGATTTTTTTGCAATAAATAATCTAATACATAAATTTAATGAAATAAACATAAATGATGAAGATACGGAAATAATACAGAAAGATGGAAAAATAATTTTAACTGATAATCCTATTGAACAATTATTTATGACAGATGAGAAAATCACACAAATTCTTTGTAATGACATAATGAATAAAATTAAAACAAAAGATTATGAAAATATAAAAAGTATTTTCTCAAATGATATGATAAAAAATGTAACAAATTTAGATGAAGGAATAAACAAACTAATAGATATTTCAAATGAAAATATTACAGATTTTAAAGCAAAAGAAAACGGAACAGAAACTCATTGGGATAGTGGAAAACATAGAAATACATATAGATTTAGTATTGATATAAATACTGATAATAATGTATATAGTATCGGCTTTGAATATGATTACGAGAATCCTTTTAATGCAGAAACTTTGGGTGTTAATAGAATGGTACTTTTAAATGAGGAAAGAAATATTTTGGTCTTAGTAGATAACGAAAATATAAATAAAGGGTATTGAAAATAGTAAGTTTTAAAGTATGAAAATAATTTGATTTTTGGAGGTATTAGTTTATGAAATGGTATAATGATATGACAGAACAACAAAAACGAAAATTTAAAAAAGTGATTACTATATGTGTAGTAGGTGCAATTTTAATTCTACTTATTCCTGTAATTTGGAAATTCATTTTATAAGTAAGATGGTTAAATAGTAAGTTATAGATTAGTTTGAAATATAACTAATCTTTTTATGCATAAAATTCTTGAAATATATTTAACTATTTCCCAAAAATAAAAAAAACTTGATTTTGGGAAACTGAATTGGTATAATATTTATGAGGCGATTCAATATGAAAATAATAGAAAGAAATTATTTAAAAGATTTAATAAGCATAATTGGAACTCCAGATATAAAAGTTATTACTGGAGTAAGACGTAGTGGAAAATCAAAACTCTTGGAACAATTTAAAGAATATATTGAAAAAAACATTAAAAATTATAACATAATATACATAAATTTTAGTCTATTAGAATTTGAGCAATTAAATGAATATCATAAATTAAACGATTATATTGAGTCAAAGTATATACAAAATAAAAATAATTTTGTTTTAATAGATGAAGTTCAAATGTGCAAGGGTTTCGAAAAAACAATAAATAGTTTACACGCATCAGAGAAATATGATATATACATAACAGGTTCAAACGCATTTTTACTAAGTAGTGATTTAGCGACTTTATTTACAGGAAGAACTTTTGAAATTGAGATTTTTCCGTTTTCATTTGAAGAATATATAAAATATTACCAATATGAAGATATAGATTTAGCTTTTGATAAATTTGTATTGGATGGTGGTATGGCTGGCTCATATTTATATGATGATGAAGAGAAAAGATATAACTATATTTTGGATGTTTATAAAACTCTAATTGTACGAGATATAAATGAAAAATATAATACAAAAAACAATGAATTGCTAGATAATCTAACTAATTTTATGATGGATAATATTTCTAATATTACATCTATAAGAAATATTACTAACTCATTAAATAAATTTGACAATACATTAAATCATAAGACCATTGGATCGTATATTCAATATTTATGTAATGCTTTTTTATTTTATAAAGTAAAACGCTATGATATACAAGGAAAGCGTTATTTAGAATCATTAGATAAATATTATTTAGTTGATCAAACATTTAAATATGCTAAATTAGGAATTAAAAATATGAATTATGGAAGAAGTTATGAAAACATAGTAGCTATCGAACTACTAAGACGTGGATATGACATTTATGTTGGAGAATTGTATAATACAGAAATTGACTTTGTAGCTATGAAAAGGAATGAAAAAATTTATATACAAGTTTCTGATAATATAGAAGATGAAAAAACATTTAACAGAGAAGTAAATTCATTATTAAAAATTAAAGATGCCTATCCAAAGATGCTTATTGCCAGAACAAAACATAATAATTATTTGTATGAGGGAATACAAATATATGATATCGCAAGGTGGTTAATTGGGAATAGTAAGTTGTAACAGATATTAAAATAACTGGTACAGTAAAATACGCAAAAGAATTTAAAATCTAACTACGAAGACGACATAAAAGAAACAGTAGATAAAATATTGCAAGCATAACAATAAAACAATTATATGATAATATTATAAAATCGTAGCAGAAAATTATTTTATACTATAAAGAGTGTAGAATAATTTTCTTTTTTATGGTATATTATTAAAAAATGAGGTGAAATAGTTTGAAAGAAATAGCTTTTATAACTATGTGTGCCTTTGAACGAATCGAGAAAGGGATGGTATTTATAATGAGAATAAGTTTTGAAGAAAATAAATCAGTTGCGTATGACAATGATAAACAGATTGGTGAATGTGATTTCGTAGAAAAGGAAGATACTTGGAATATTGTTCATACGGAAGTAAATAATGCTTATCAAGGACAAGGAATAGCAAGAAAATTAGTGGAGTGTGTTATTGAAAACGCAAAAAAATGCAACAAAAAGCTAGTGGCAGACTGTTCGTACGCAAAAATAGTTTTAGAAAGACAAAATAGAAACTAATAGGTATCAGGAGAGTAATATGAAAAACTTTAATTTATTTGAAGACAGTAACGATGTGAGACAAGCTCCACTTGCAAGTAGAATGAGGCCTCTAAAACTAGATGAAATAGTAGGGCAACAACATATTATAGGAAAAGATAAATTATTGTATAGAGCAATAAAAGCTGATAGATTAGAATCTATTATATTATATGGCCCACCAGGAACAGGAAAGACAACCATTGCAAAAGTAATTGCAAATACAACAGATTCTTATTTTTGTAAGCTAAATGCTACAAATGCAGGGATAAAAGATGTTGAAAAAGTAATAGAAGATGCTAAATTCAATTATGGAGCATATAAAAGGAAAACAATATTATTTATAGATGAGATACATAGATTTAACAAAAACCAGCAAGACTATTTGCTACCTTTTGTAGAAGATGGAGTTGTTACCTTAATTGGTGCAACTACTGAAAACCCATATTTTGAAGTAAATACTGCTTTGCTTTCAAGGTGTAGAATATTTGAACTAAAACCTTTGGAACAAGAAGATTTGATAGAAGTAATAGACAGAGCATTATCAAATAAAGAAAGAGGACTAGGAGAGGCAAACATAGTTATTGATAAAGAGGCAAAGGAATTTTTAGCAGATATGGCAAATGGAGATGCCAGAAGTGTTTTAAATGCCTTAGAATTAGCATACCTTACAACTCCACCTGAAAAAGACGGAAGTATGCACATTACACTTGCTGTTGCAGAGGAATGTATTCAAAGAAAAGCTATAAGATATGATGGTAATGGAGACAACCACTATGATGCAATTTCAGCATTTATAGAATCAATGAAACATACAGAGCCAGATGCAACTTTATATTATCTTGCTAGAATGTTGGTGGCAGGAGAAGATATAAAATACATCGCAAGAAGAATATGTGTATGCGCCTCAGAAGATGTAGGTCTTGCAAATTCAGAAGCTCTGGAAGTTGCAACAGTTGCAATGCTTGCTACCGAAAGAGTAGGAATGCCAGAGGCTGCAAAAATACTTGCTCACGCAGCTTTATATGTGTGTTGCTCTCCAAAGTCTGATACGGTATGTGGAATTTTGGATGCAATGCACGATGTGGAAAAAACAGGTAATATCCCTATCCCACCCTTTTTGCAAGATGCAAGTTACAAAAATGCATATAAGTTAGGAAGAGGAATTGGGCTGGATAACATACATTCATTTCCAAACCATTATTCTGGAAAACAATGTATGCCAGAAGAACTAAAAGACAGAAAGTATTTTAAATTATCAGAAACAGGAAATGAAAAAAGAATACAGGAGTTTTTAAATTACTTAAAGGATAATTGGAAAAAGAAGAACAGCAAGAGAGTTTTGGGACAAAGAAGTTAATTTTGAAGCTATTAAAAGAATTTTAGAGGCAGGAAATAAAGCACCAACTTGGAATCACAATCGTAATTGGAGTTATATTATTTTAAAAAATGATAAATGAGGAACACGATATTGTAAAAGAAAAGTTAAAAGTGCCAGCAACATATATGATACCTGTGTTTATTGGAATTGGCTATGCTGATCCAAATGAAAAACAATTAGAACAGTATAATCCTGATATCGAAAAGCAATTGCATTTTGGAAGATAGAAATAATAGTTCTTTTTTTCGTATAAAAATTTTAAGAAAGTTATTTTTAATTAAATTGTTGAATTAAGTTGACATTTAATAGAAAATATTATAAAATACGAACAATAGTTTGAATAATAATGCAAGCAATTACATAAAGTAAAATAAAAATTGTAAGAACTAAATTTTGCATAAAGGATGTGGTCTTATGGAAGAAAAAAAGAATGAAATTATTTTATTTGAAAACCAAGGAGTAAAGTTAGAAGTAAACTTAAAAGATGAAACAGTATGGCTTAATTTGGAACAGATGGCTGAATTATTCCAAAGAGATAAATCTGTTATATCTAGACATATAAAGAATGCATTGATGGAAGAATTAAAAGATGAACAGGTTGTTGCA
>CALXRZ010000030.1 GCA_944391015.1 uncultured Clostridia bacterium
CATCATAAAAGTCTGTATCACAGATATATACTGTGTTACAGACTTTTTACTCTTTCAAAAGTGTCAAACTCGAGATTTTATCCTAAATAAATAAAAATATCAACTGTTTTGAGTAAATTTTTGTAAAAAGCATTTTCTCATTATAAAAACTTTACTTCATATTAACCCCTATAACTCCACCAACCATACCGGTTCCTATTCCTACAAGAATCATTATTATTGAGTTCATAGTTAACTCAAAGCTGGATAAAACTATACTAGACAATATGTATATTGTTAGCATATATATAAGTCCTACAAGTGCACCATTTAGCATTCCTTGCTTTTTTATATGCATACTACTAATTGAACTCCCTATTAAAATGCTTATTCCTGTGATTGTTATTATTACTGGCACCATTGTGTTTTCTGAAACACTGGTATACGAAAGCAAAGTAGCATAAATTGTTAAAAGTATTAGGCTAAGAATAATTGAAATAGCCGTTCCTTTTATAATTTTTATGCTACTTTTATCTTTTGAAATATCTTCTATTTTCTTTGTTGAAGCCATATTACTAATATTCATAAAATTCCTCCCACACATTTTTTATATATGTATATGTGGGAGGATTATATATTATTCATTGTTGTCTTGTGTGTTATTATTTGCATAATTATTTGCTACAGTATTTTCATCTGTACTATTTCCATTTACTTGCTCATTTGTCTCTGTAGTATCATTTGCTATTGTGTTTCCATCTGCACTAGTATTATTGCTTTCTAAACTATTTACGTTTTCTTCTAGTGATGTAGGTGGCTCTATTACTAGCTCTGAAAAGTATTCATCTACGTCATAAGTAACTCTACTGCCATCACTTGGCATTATAAAATTCATAAAGTACTTTTCTTCACCATTTACTGTTTGAGAATATACTGTTTCTAATATCATTGGAACGTATTCTTCACCTTTTGTATTTACAATAGCATATTTTTCTCCTTTTCCTACTACTATAGCTTCATATTGTGGAATTACTACTACATTATTTCCTGATATATCTGATTGAGTACCCTCTTGGCAACCTATTGCGTCATATTCTACTGGTAAAATTACTTTTCCATCAACTCCGTAAAGTCCCCATTTATTATTTTGGAATACTGGTATACATTTATCAAAGAATATATAAGCATTGTCTAATCCATTTGAATTATATCTGCTTTCATCTATTCCTATTTTATCAAATTCTAGGTGTATTACAATGTTTCCATTATGATTTATTACTCCGTATTTTTGATTGTTTGATACTAAATAGTAATTTAAGTCTTTGCTTATTTGTTTGATTTCATTGTAATTTGGCTCTATTTTAGTAGTTCCATCTGTAGCTAGTATTCCCATTTTGTTTTCTTCTGTAGTAACTGTAAATTCTTGGCTATCTTCCTTAAATATTATATTACTATATTTTGGACCTATTATTTCTTTTCCATTTGAATTGTATACTCCATACAATCCATCAGTATTTTGGAATACAACTAAGTCATATCTTAATGCTTTTTTATTGTTAAAGTTTGCTTCTTCGTCAACTACAACTGCATTTTGATATTTGTTTGCATAGTATGAAACTAAATAGTCCAAAGTTATAACTGATATTTGGTTATTTGAAGTATTGTATTGTATTATGCAATTGGTTCCTATTTCTATACCATCTTTTATTACATATAATTTATCATTTATTAGTTTTACTGGTTCTTCTAATTTAAAATACTCGTAATCTTCGTTTGCAGTTGCCTTTTTATATATTGTATTTGAATTTAATGAGTATGAAGCAATTTCATCTGTCGTACTAATGTAGCATTCTGTTGTGGTTTCAGAATATCTTCTGTTTTTATAGTCTCCGTTATATGGCATATACCCCATAAGTTGTCCAAAATCTTTAATTGCAACATATAACTTATCATCTTCAAAAACAAATAGGTCTTCTGCAAAACTTGTAGCTTTATTATTTATATTAAGTTTTAATGTAGCATTTTGAACCTGCTTTATCATCATTAAGAGTACTACACTAACTACCAATAAAATAATAATTAAAATTATTATTATTGCCATAATAACTTTTGCTTTTTTCTTTTTCCTTATTGCTTCTTCGTTTTCAATTAAATTCATTGTTACCTTTCCTTTCTTTTGTATGCTTTTGGTAGAAAAGAATTATTTTTCACATTCTGTATAACCATATTTTTTATAAAATTCTTTTCTAAAGCCAAGCAAATTATCATTCTCTATTTCTATTCTAACCTTTTCCATCAATTTAGTCAAGAAATAAATGTTATGAATTGATAATAATCTTACTCCCAAAATTTCATTTGTTTTTACTAGGTGTCTTAAATATGCTCTAGTGTAATTTCTGCAAGTATAGCAATCACATTCTGGGTCTAGTGGTCCCCAATCTCTTTCATAGCCAGCATTCCTTACAACAACTTTACCATTCCACGTCATTGCGGTACCATTTCTTGCAATTCTTGTTGGTAGTACACAGTCACACATATCAATACCAGCTAAAGCTGACTCTATTAAATAATCAGGTGTTCCTACTCCCATTAAGTATCTAGGTTTATTTTCTGGCATTAGTGGAGCAGTAAAATATAGCATTTTAAGGAACTCTTCCTTTGGCTCACCTACACTAATACCACCTATTGCATAACCCGGTAAATCTAGTTCTACTAAATCTTTAGCGCTTTGAGTTCTTAGGTCTTCGTAAAAGCCTCCTTGTATAATTCCAAAAAGAGCTTGATTTTCGGTAACGTGTGCTTCCTTGCAACGCTTTGCCCATCTTGTAGTTCTTTCCATTGATTGTTTTGTGTATTCATAACTTGCAGGAAATTCCACACATTCATCAAATGCCATTATTATATCTGCGCCCAAATCTTCTTCTGTTTTCATAACACTCTCTGGTGAGAAGAAATGCTTGCTTCCGTCCAAATGAGACTTAAACTCTACGCCCTCTTCTGTTATAGTTCTTAATGGTCCAAGACTAAAAACCTGAAAGCCTCCACTATCTGTAAGTATAGGCCTATCCCAGTTCATAAATTTATGAAGCCCACCAGCTTCTTTTACTATATTTTGTCCTGGTCTTAGGTATAAGTGATATGTATTTGATAAAATTATTTGTACACCTATTTCTTTTAATTCTTCAGGTGTCATAGACTTTACAGTTGCCTGTGTACCAACTGGCATAAATACAGGAGTTTGTATATCTCCGTGTGGAGTGTGTACCACTCCTCTTCTTGCACCTGAATTTTTATCTATATGTAATAGTTCATATGTTACTGCTGGTTTCATTTCTGCCTCCTTTATGTTAACTTTTTCAGAAAAATAGGCCTGTCCCCTTTTTCTGAAAAGTTTTACTTTATAAACATTGCATCTCCAAAGCTAAAGAACCTATATTTTTCTTTTACTGCCTCATTGTACGCCTTTAAGATAAAGTCTTTACCTGCTAATGCAGATACTAACATCAATAATGTAGATTGTGGTAAATGGAAATTTGTAATTAAGCCATCTAAGCATTTGAATTTATAACCCGGATAGATAAAGATTTGTGTGTCCCCCTCTGTTTCTTTTACCAAACCATTTTCATCTGCAATAGTTTCTAGGACTCTACAAGAGGTTGTTCCTACTGCAATTACTCTTTTTCCGGCTTTTTTGGTGCTGTTTATTTTTTCTACATCTTCTTTTTTTATATAGAAGTGTTCTGAATGCATTTCGTGGTCTTCAACTTTTTCTTCTTTTACAGGTCTAAATGTACCAATTCCTACGTGCAAAGTCACGTTTGCAATTTTTACTCCCCTTGCTTCAATTTTTTCTAATAGCTCTGGTGTGAAGTGCAAACCTGCAGTTGGAGCTGCTGCTGAGCCATCATATTTAGCATATACTGTTTGATATCTGTCTCTATCTTTTAATTCTTCGTGTATATATGGTGGTAAAGGCATAAGTCCTATTTTGTCTAATATTTCATTGAATATTCCATTATAATAGAATTTTACTTTTCTAGTTCCACCTGGCATAGTGTCTAAGATTTCTGCTTTTAATATAGGTTCCACGTTTTGTGTAGATTGTGCTGAATTTTGTTTTGTAGTTTTATCAGTTTGTTCCTTGTCTTGTCCAAACAATACTTTTGCACCTATATGAAGCTTATTACCAGGTCTTACTATACATTCCCATATATCTCCCTCTATATTGCTTAGCAACAAGAATTCTACATTTGCACCTGTTTCCTTTTTTCCATAAATACGCGCTGGGATTACTCTAGTATTGTTTCGTACTAAACAATCTCCAGGCTCTAAATAATCTATTATATCTTTAAATACCTTGTGCTCTATTGTTTGATTTTGTCTGTCTAATACCATAAGTCTTGATTCATCTCTTTGTTTAATTGGTACTTGTGCTATTAGCTCTTGTGGTAAATCATAATTAAAATCTGATACTTGCATTTATATTACTTCCTTTATAAATTTGTACAGAGGTTAATATTATTAACCTCTCATTTTTTTGAACTAAGCTAAAGCTATTATTTTAAATTTTCACTACATCTATGGCAAATTGTAGGATGTTCTTTATCCTCACCAACTGTTTCTGAGTACATCCAGCATCTTTCACATTTTTCTCCAGGAGCTTGCTCTACTTTAACTCCAAGTTTTACTTCGTCTTTTCTTGCATTTTCTTCTACTTCTAATGCAGAAACGATGAATACAGTTTGTAATAACTCTAAATTCTCTTTTATAAATTTGTACTGTTCACCCTCAGCATATATTGTAATTTTTGCATTTAAAGAATTTCCTATTTTCTTCTCTGCTCTAGCATTTTCTAGTTCCTTTGCTACTATATCTTTTAGTTTGATTATTTTATTCCATTTTTCTGTTAATTCTTTGTTATCATACATATCATTTGGTTCTGGATAATTTGCAAGCATTACACTTTCTACTGTCTCTTCTTTTGTATGCTTCATTGCTTTCCAAATTTCTTCTGCTGTAAATGAAATCATTGGTGCTAAGATTTTTACTAAGCTATCTAGTATTATATACATTGTTGTTTGCGCTGCTCTTCTCTCTACCGAATCTTTTTTAGATGTATATAATCTATCTTTAATAATATCTAGGTAGAAACTACTCATATCTACTACACAGAATTGGTTTATATCGTGATAGCAAGCTGAGAAATTATACTCATCGTAATCTTTTATGCAATCCTTAACTAGCTTGTTTAATCTTGTTAGTGCCCATTTATCTATTTCTAGTAAATCTTCATATTTAACTGGCTCATCTGGGTTATAGTCACTTGTATTTCCTATTATATATCTTGCAGTATTTCTAATTTTTCTATACACATCAGAGATTCCTTTTAATATATCGTCTGAAATACTTACATCCATTGTGTAATCTGCTGAAAGTACCCATAATCTTAGTATATCTGCTCCATATTTATTACATACATCTATTGGAGATATACCATTTCCTAGGCTCTTAGACATTTTTCTTCCTTGGCCATCTACAACGAACCCACAACTTAGCACTTCTTTATATGGTGCTATTCCATTTGTTGCGACACTAGTTAATAGTGATGATTGGAACCATCCTCTATATTGGTCATTTCCTTCTAAGTATAAATCTGCTGGGTATGGAAGTCCACGTTCTACTAACACGCTTTGATGTGTAGAACCAGAGTCAAACCATACATCCATAATGTCTGTTTCTTTTTTGAAATGTGTGCATCCACATTTTTCGCATTTTGCTCCTTTTGGCATTAGTTCCTCTTCTGGCATATCATACCACGCATTTGAGCCTTTTTCTCTAAATATTTCTTGAATCTTTTTAATAGATTCGTCTGTAACATAAGGCTCCTCACAATCTTTGCAATAGAATATTGGAAGTGGAACACCCCAAGTACGTTGTCTAGAAATACACCAGTCGTTTCTGCCTTTAATCATTTCTGCCATTCTGTCTTCTCCCCAAGTTGGATGCCATTTAACAGTTTTTATTGCTTTTAAAACTTCTTCTCTAAAACCATCTACTGATGCAAACCATTGTGGTGTTGCTCTGTAAATAACTGGCTTTTTGCATCTCCAACAATGTGGATATGAGTGGCTAATTGATGTTTCTTTTAGTAAATATCCATTTTCTTCAAGCCATTTTGTTATTTCTTTATTAGATTTGGCATAATACATACCTGCAAATGGACCTGCTCCTTCTGTTTGATGTCCTTTTGCATCTACTGTAACTACTATTCCTAAATTGTTCTTTTGTCCTGCTAAATAGTCCTCTTTACCATAACCAGGAGCAGTATGTACAGCACCTGTACCCTCTGTTAATTGTACATCTACTGTGTCTTCACTTCCCATTATTACTACAGAGTCTCTATCTAAGAATGGATGCTTGCAAAGTACACCTTCTAGCTCTTTTCCTTTTAATTTTTGTACTTCTTTATATTCTGCTATTTCTGCTATTTTCATTACTTTTTCTACAAGGTCAGAAGCTATAATGTATCTTTCTACTGTGTTTCCTTTTACAAAATTAGTATTTTCTCCTTCTGCCACTTCCACTATGCTATAGTCAAAGTCTTCTCCTAAAGATATAGCAAGGTTACCTGGAAGTGTCCAAGGTGTAGTAGTCCATATAACTATAAAAGTGCTTTTAGCATCAAATTTTCCGTTTGAATCTTTTACTGGGAATTTTACATATATTGATGAACCTGTTACATCTTTATACTCTATTTCTGCTTCTGCTAATGCAGTTTCGCAATCTGTACACCAATATACTGGTTTTAATCCTTTATATATATAGCCTTTTTTGTACATATCGCCAAATACACCAATTTGTCTTGCTTCCATTTTTGGATCATAAGTTATATATGGATGCTTCCAATCACCCAATACACCAAGTCTTTTAAATCCTTCTGTTTGAATATCTTTGTAATTGCTTGTAAATTCTTTGCAAGTATCTCTAAATTTTGTTACTGGTATTTTGCTTCTATCTAGGCCAAGCTTTTCTATTGCTTTTTTCTCTGTTGGCATACCGTGTGTATCGTAACCTGGTATGTATGGAGAATAGTATCCTCTTAAAGATTTATACCTAACTATAGTGTCTTTTAATATTTTGTTTAAAGAATGCCCTGCGTGAATTTCACCATTGGCATAAGGAGGTCCATCGTGTAAAACAAAACTTTCGTGTCCCTCATTTTTCTTTAGTATTTTTTCATACAAATCATTTTCAAAGATTTCCTTTTGAATTTGTGGCTCTCTTTCTGGCAAACTTGCCCTCATTGGAAAGTCTGTACTTGGTAAGTTTAAAGTTTTTCCATAATCCATTTTTTCTTCACTCATTTTTATGCCCCCTTGTTTGATTTTATATTTTACTATTTTAGAAATTGGAAAAGAATTTCTGTTTTGACTAGGCAAACAAACGAGAAAACCACAGGCGTGCTTTTTGCACGTCGAGGATTTTCGAAGTGTAGTTTAACAACGTCAAAACAAAATTATTTTTCAATTTAACAACAAAAAAGCTACTTCGTATCTACTAGGACGAAATAGCTTTTTTCCGTGGTACCACCTATTTTAAAAGAATATATATAAATTTTATTCTTCTCACTCATTATCTTTAACGCAGATTTACGACTTAATTTACTAAAGCTATTTGCTCTTTTATGAAAAGTGCTTTGTACTTTTTCAAATAAGCTACTAAAAGGTGATAATAAATATATCCTTATTTACCAATTCTCAGCTTTCTTGGCTCTCTGTAAAATGTAATTATATTTACCGTGTCCTTTATTTTTGTATTTCAATTTTAATAGAAATATATTATCACATTTTTACGTAAAGTGCAAGGGGAATTTCTAAGAAAATTCCCTTATTTTTTATTCCAGTCTTCTTTATTAGTTTGTCTCTGCCTTGCTATTGCTAAAGCATAATCTGGAACATCGTCTGTTATTGTAGAACCTGCTGCTATAAAAGTTTCATTACCTATATTCACTGGTGCAACTAGATTAGTGTTTGAACCAATAAATGAATGATTTCCAATTTTTGTTTTACTTTTATGTAGTCCATCATAATTACAAGTTATTGTTCCACAACCAATGTTGCATTTTTCTCCAACTTCGCAATCTCCTAAGTAAATAAAGTGTGGAACTTTTGTGCCCTCTCCTATAATTGCTTTTTTTATTTCTACAAAGTTGCCTATTTTCACATTGTTTGCTAACCTGCAACCCTCTCTAATGTATGCATTTGGTCCGATTTCGCAATCTTCTCCAATTTCTACATCTGATTTTATTGTTGTATTTGGATGTATTACAGTATCCATACCTATTTTTACGTCATCATATATATATGTAGTGTTTACATCTTCTATTGTTACACCTTTTTTCATATGTTCTGTATTTATTCTCATTTGCAATACTTTTGTAAGCATTTCTAATTGAATTCTATCATTTATACCAAGTATTTCTGTATTGTCTTCTACTACAACTGCACCAGTTTTAAGACCTTTTTTATTCATAATTTCTATAACATCTGTTATGTAATATTCTCCTTGTGCATTATTAGGTTTGATTTCATCTAATGCTGATAATAGCTCTTCTATATCAAAACAATATATACCTGCATTTATTTCTTTTATTTCCTTTTGTTCTTCTGTAGTATCCTTTTCCTCAACTATTGCTAAAACATTTCCACCTTCATCTCTTATTATTCGTCCATAACCTTTTGGATTGTCATATATAGCTGTTAATAATGTTGCGTATTCTTTGTTTTCTATACTTTTTTCTATTAGTTTGTTTAAAGTTGCTGGTCTTATTAAAGGTACATCACCATTTAATACTAAAACTTTACCTTTTTTGCCTTGCAAATATTCTTTTGTCATTAGCACAGCGTGACCTGTACCCATCATATCTTCTTGAAATGCATATTTTACAGTATCGCCTAAAACAGCCATAACCTCTTCTTTTTGATAGCCTACAACTGCAACAATGTCTTGCACACCTGCATTTTTTGCATTTTCTACAGCTCTTTTTACTACTTCCTTTCCAAAAATCTTTTGTACTAATTTTGATTTTTTCGATTTCATTCTAGTGCCTTTCCCTGCTGCCATTACAATCGCCATAATGTTATTTTCCATATTTTCAATTACCCCTTTCAGGCATATTTTAATATTATTTTATGTTCCTTTTTTAGGAACGTTATCATTTTATCACAATAACATTTTTTTTGCAAATTTTTAGATTTTAGTCATAAGATAGAATTCTTTTAATATACATTAAATAAAGTTTAGTACAAACATTTTTAAGGAGGTTATATATTTAATGGAGGAGAATTTAAAATTATATCAAGATATAGCTAATCGTACCCAAGGAGATATTTATGTTGGAGTAGTTGGTCCTGTAAGAACTGGTAAATCTACATTTATTAAGCGTTTTATGGATTTACTGGTTATTCCTAATATTGATAATGAATATAAAAGAGAAAGAGCACGAGATGAGCTTCCTCAAAGTGCAGGTGGCAGAACAATTATGACCACAGAGCCAAAATTTGTTCCAAATGAAGCTGTGGAAATAACTATTGGAAATAACTTAAAACTAAAAACTCGTTTAGTAGACTGTGTTGGTTATTTAGTAAATAATGCTATTGGTTATTTAGAAGATGATATGCCTAGAATGGTTAAAACGCCGTGGTTTGATGAAGAAATTCCTTTTGAACAGGCTGCCGAAATTGGAACTAAAAAGGTTATTGAAGAACATTCTACTATTGGTATTTTGGTCACAACAGATGGTAGTATTACCGATATTCCAAGAGAGGATTATGTTCAAGCTGAGGAAAGAGTTGTAAAAGAGTTAAAAGCATTAAATAAGCCATTTGTTATAGTGTTAAACTCAGATGACCCATTTTCGGATTATACTAAAAACCTTGCTAAAGATTTAGAAGAAAAGTATCAAACTTCGGTTATTCCTACAGATTGTTCAAGACTCGATTTAGAGGATATAAATGACATTTTCGGAAAGATACTTTATGAATTTCCTATAGAGAAAATGAATATTAACTTTCCAAAATGGGTAGATGGATTATCGGATTCACATTGGTTAAAAGAAGAATTATATTCTGAAATAAAAGATGCCTTTTCTGATATTCGTATTCTTAAACAAGTAGATACTGGAATAGTAAAATTACAAAATACTAAAATAATAAATAACACTACTATTAGCGAAATAAAACTTGGTGAGGGCACAATAAATATTACTGTAAACCTATATGACGAGTTATTTTATAAAATACTTACCGAAATTTCTGGGGTTGAAATTAGTAATGAGGGAGATTTATTCTCTACAATAACATCACTTGCAGAAACTAAAAAAGAGTATGATAAAATTGCAAATGCTTTAGACGAAGTAAAAGCTACAGGTTATGGAATTGTAACACCATCTATAGATGAGCTAATACTTGATGAACCAGAAATAATTAAGCAAGGTTCACGCTTTGGTGTGAAACTACGTGCACGTGCTCCATCAATTCACTTAATAAAGGCTGAAATTGAAACTGAAGTATCTCCAATAGTTGGTAGTGAAAAACAATCTGAGGAATTAGTAAATTATCTACTTTCTAACTTTGAGGATGACCCTACTAAAATATGGGAATCTAATATTTTTGGAAGAAGCTTACACGAACTTGTAAATGAGGGCTTACAAACTAAACTTGCTAAGATGCCAGTAGATGCACAAGCTAAACTTCAAGAGACACTAGAGCGAATTGTAAACGAGGGTAGTGGCGGATTGATTTGTATTATATTGTAGTTTTTTGTAACTAAAAGACTGTTGACTAACTAAAAAATTGTCAACAGTCTTTTTTTATTTTATAAATCTGCTATCTTACTATATTTTTGATAATTTTCGACTTGATATATTATGGTAAACTTTTATATATTTAACATTATTTAAAATATTATAGTTTCCGTCACTATACTGATTAGGAGTTGCCTTATTTCACTAATCCCCTATTCTATATGAAAATGTATATATACCTTCTACTCCCCATAGTGCACCTTGTGCTGCACTAGTTGTCTCTAATCTTAACGTTATACTATTATCATCATTAAGTGTTATTGTTCCATTTCCACTTGTTCCCCAGTTGTCTGTGTACGTAAATGTACCCGTATTTTCTTCTAATGTTACCTCTATGTCATCTAAATGTCCCTCTCTTTGTGTTGGTGCTGGGCTTATTACTGTAAAATCAAATTTTATAGTATTTTGAAAATATCTTTCTACATCTAATTCCACAATATTTGTGTTTATTTCAGATTGCATTTGATTTTCAAACTCTGTATTTGTTATTTCGTTATCCTCTCTTCTGTCCATTAGCTCGTCTATTGTCTCACTATTGCGATATGCTTCTTCACTAATATACCACTTTCCTACATAGTTTATTGTTGTTCCCTCATTTGCATCTCCTGTAGTAGGATTTATTTGTGTCTCATTTGTAGCCACCTCGTTGCCATTAACTGTATTAGCACTTACTACATTTGTTTTGTTATTTTCCTCCTGCTCTATTTGTGTATTTGCGCTTCCAAGTTCATTTAAACTTTTATTTGCATCCCACATAGCATATCCAAATATTGCTACAATAACTAAAATAATTACTAAAAATATAATAATATTGGTCTTTTTCATACTTTAACTCCTCCTTTTTAATATTTTTCACGTTTATAAATAATTTAAAGTCAAATTTTGATACAAATTTAGTATAACATAAAGTTTTTAAAAATACTACATTTTTTTATTTTTATACATATTTTCTTTTTTTTTGGAAAATATATACTAAATCATTTTATTTTTTAGAGAAAAGATTTGTGCCCTTTTGGGCAAGAAAGGATATATGGTTTTATGAATATAGTAGATACATTTAAAAAAATATTTTTTCCTATAGAAGAGCCCTCTCACGACTTTTCTCTTCCTGCTAATGATGATTTAGCTAGAAATTTCGATACTTCGAAAGAAAATACTTCTCAGTCAAGCAGTAATTTTTCCGGTGGAGACAATACTAACAACACTAATACAATTTCTGATGAATTTAGTGATGTTAAAGAGATTTTTCCTAGTATAGACGTAAACATTGAATATATAAAAGTTAAATACAATCTTTTAATAAATAGTGATATTGTACTTCGTGAATTTATTTTAACTGCACGAAATAAGCAATATAGGGCCTTTTTACTTTTTATAGATGGTATGACCGATATGGATTTAGTTAACAATTATGTTTTAAAGCCCTTAATGCTAAAAAATAGTGCCAATTCTTTTGATGGTAATCAAAATCAAGTAGTTTCTGAAGCTGTAACAAACAATATTACTGTAAGAAAAGTTAAAAAATTTAACATTAAAGAATATATTTTAAACTGCTTACTTCCTCAAAACAATGTAAAACCTCAAAAAGAATTTAAAGAAATTTTTTCCAGTGTCAATTCTGGAAATTGTGCTCTTTTTGTTGATACATTAGATATTGCCTTTGATATTGATGTAAAAGGTTTTCAAACTAGATCAATTAACAAACCTGAAAATGAAGTTGTGCTAAGGGGGCCTCAAGAAGCTTTTGTTGAAAATCTTCGTACTAATACCTCTCTTATTAGAAGAATTATTAACAATGAAAATTTAATTATGGAAAATATTAAGGTTGGCAAGGTTAGCAAAACGGTTTGCTCTGTTTGCTATATGCAAAATATTGCAAATGACGACCTTGTTGCCGAAGTAAAATATAGGCTTAACAATATTGATATTGATTATTTAGTTTCTTCTGGAGAATTAGAGCAACTTTTAGAGGATAACACAAAATACAGTTTACCACAAATTATTTCTACCGAAAGGCCTGATAAAGCTTCGACTTATTTATTAGAGGGTAGGGTTGTTATACTGGTAAATGGTAGCCCTTATGCTTTGATTGTTCCAGCAGTTTTTGTAGATTTTTTAGAATCTTCAGAGGATAAAAATATTAAATTCCAGTTTGCAAATTTGTTAAAAGTTATAAGAATTGCATCTTTTTTAATTACATTGCTTTTACCTGGAATTTATGTGGCTATAACTAGCTTTCACTTAGAATTTATTCCAACAGAATTATTATTTGCCATAGTTGCCTCTCGTGCATCAGTTCCATTTTCTATTATTTTTGAAATAATTATTATGGAATTATCTTTTGAACTTATACGTGAGGCTGGTTTAAGGGTTCCAAGCCCAATTGGTCCAACCATAGGTATAATTGGTGCTTTGATTATTGGACAATCTGCTGTGGAAGCTGGTATTGTTAGCCCAATTCTAATAATAATTGTCGCAATAACAGGTATTACCTCTTTTGCTATTCCAGACTATTACCTTGCATTTCACTGCAGAATATGGCGCTTTGTGTACATCATTTTTGGCTACCTTGCTGGTTTACTTGGAATTGCTTTTGCGTCATTTATTCATATTCTTATTGCAACTAAGGTTCAATCTTTTGGCATATCTTACTTAGAGCCATATATTCCGTCAAAAGGTCGCCTTTCTAATGGTTTATTTAATAAACCAATTTGGAAACGCGAGAAGAGAGAAGATTTTCTTGACACTAAGAAAATAGATAAACAAGAGCACATCAGTATGAAATGGAAATATGAAAATAAATAAGAACCCATTCGACATAGCAATCAAAGATTGCAGCCTAAGTACCACAGAACCTTGTTTGTCTTCTACAATAACACAGTATTTGGTTTATAGGTAAATCCAATTAAAACCTAAATTTTTAATTAAGGACTGAATTTTAATGAATTACAATAAACTCGGAAATTTTGAAGCGATTTGTTTGATTGTGGTCTTGTTTATAAATCATCTGGTTTTAAATTTGCCACAAATGATATTAAATAATTCTAAAAATGCTTCTATTTTAAATTGTATATATATTTTGGCACTTGTCCTTATTTTTGTAATTTTAGTTGTTAAACTTTTGAAAAACTTCGCAGGTTTAGATATTATTGATATTTCGGAATACCTAGGTGGAAAGTTTTTGCAAATTTTAATAGGTATTCTTTGCATAGTTTACTTGCTTGTAGAGGCTTCTTTTTTAACAAGAATGTTCTCTAAAAATTTATTTTTGGCTTATTTTAATGACTACCCAATTTCATTTATAATTTTTCTTTTCTTGTTTGTTGTAGTTGTTGCAAATTTAATGGGCAGAAAATCTATTATAAAGACTAATACTATAGTTGTTCCTATCGCCCTTTTTAGCATACTGTTTACATTCATATTTGTTGCAGATTTGCTTAGAGTAGAACGTTCTTTGCCTATTTTAGCAGATGGTGCGTCAACTATATTTTTAACTGGTGCAAGCAATATTTTTGCTTTTAATGGATTATTCTTCTTGTTTTTTGTGTCGCCATTGTTAAATAAAAAACAAGATATGCCAAAAATAGCTTTTGCTTCTACCTTAATTTGTGGCATATTTTTAATATTATCTATAACTGCGTTAGTGTTTGCCTTTTCTGATATATATTCTGTTATTAGAATATCTCCACTTTATTTTATAATTATTAACAGTAAACTTAGCAGTTTTTTAGAAAGACCGGAAATAATATTTATATTTATTTGGACTTTAAGTCTTATGTCTTTCTTAAGTATTGCAGTAATGTTTATTTTAAATATTTTTAAGAAAATGACTAATATGAAAAAGGTAAAAAATTTATCTGTTGCTGTGTGTACTATTATTTTTACCATTTCTCTTTTAATTGATAACGTATTTACTTTAGAAAAGGTAGCAAATGCCTTTTACAAATATGGTACTCTAGTACTTGTATTTGGAGTATTTACATTAGTGCTAATAGGTGCAAATATTAAGAAAAAGATGCTACAGAAAAGGCAAAATATTAACTACAAAGAATAACATTTTTATTTTTGCAGTATTTGACTTGATACGTGCAAAAGGCTTATTTTTGCAATATATAATTTGGCATTTACTACACAAAAAAATAGATGTCTATTCTCGTAGCAAAGTGTGTCTCTATCTAAAAACAAGAAAGGATGAATTTTTTATGAATTATAAAGTACGTAAGGTATTTGCAATTTTTATTTTAACTTTACTAATACTAATTGCAAGTACTAAATATTACGGAATACGAGGTATTGATAATTTAGCTTATGTGGTTGCTATTGGAATTGATGTTGGTACTGATGAAAATTTGTTATTAAGTCTACAAATTTCTTTGCCAAATAGTGGTGAATCTTCTAGTAGTTCTTCGCAATCCTCTTCTGTAGTAGTTGAATCTGTAGAATGTTCTTCTATAAATACTGGTATTACTTTATTTAACAGTTATTTGGGTAAAGAAATAAATTTGTCACACTGTAAAGTCCTTGTTATTTCAGAAGAATTTGCTACTCAAGGTGTCAGCGAAGTGTTGTATACACTTACAAATGAAATACAGTTTAGAACTACCTCAAATATAATTATAAGTAAGTGTGATGCAAAATCATATTTGGAATATTCTGCTCCTCTTTTAGACAAAGTTTCTGCTAGATATTACGAAATTGCTCCTACCTCTAGTGAATATACTGGGTTTACAGAAAGTATAACTTGTAATGAGTTTTTATCAGCAATTAGTAGTAATTTTTCTAGTCCCGTAGCCATTCTTGGTTCTATAAATTCAGAAGCTACTCAAGGAAAAAGTGTTAGTTCTTCTGATGTAACATCATACTACACAGCTGGTCAAACACCAATTTCTCCAAAGAATGACGGTGTAGAGACAATGGGACTTGCAATTTTCAATAAAGATAAATTAGTAGGAGAGTTAAATGGTTTTGAATCTATTTGTCATTTAATAATTTCTAATAAATTAAAAAATGCACAAATTAGAGTTCCTAGCCCCGTTAAAGAACTTGATTTTATAGACCTTTACATTGAATTTGATGATGACACCCAAAATTCTGTATATTTAGTAAATAGTACTCCATACATTACTTCTAATATAAAAATAACAGCAAAAATACAGTCTATGAATAATAACATTAACTTAAAAGATGATGAATTGGTGCGAAAAATCGAGACCTCTGCTGAAGCATTTCTAAAGGAAAATATTGTGAACTATTTATATAAAACTTCTAAAGAGTTTGATGCAGATATTGATAGCTTTGGTTTATATGCTTCAAAATATTTTTCTACAAATGATGAGTGGGAAAACTATAATTGGATACATCATTATAAAGATGCATATTTTAATGTAAATATTGATGTAAATTTACGTTCTAGCTATTTGTTAACCTCTACTGATGGAGGAAGCAGTGATTAGTTTTAGTACAATTTGCACTATTGGAGGATTGATTTTATGAGTATTGTAATTTTCTTTACTTGCATTTATGCTTTTTTAGAAACTGCAATTAGTGGGTATTTTGAATATAAGGAAAATAAGTTTGTTGGAGTTTTACTATATTTAATTGCTATATTTTGTTTAGTAGTGCCTAATCTTCTGGCTTAGGCACTACTTTCTCAAAATCAATTTGTCTTGAATTCTTGTCTGCTCTAATTACTCTAATCCTAATCTTGTCGCCAATGTGGTACATTGTTTTTGTTTTTTCGCCAAGTAGAGTCTTGTGGTCTTCGTCATATATAAAGTATTCGTCTCCGAGTTTATCGAATCTTATCATTCCTTCTACTGTATTTTCAAGTTCTACAAATATACCAAATGAAGTAATGCTTGATATAATTCCATCGTATTCTTCTCCAATATGACTTTCCATATATTCTGCCATTTTTATATCTACACTTTCTCTTTCTACTTTTTGTGCTATTTTTTCTCGCTCTGATGATTCTTCAGCATATTTTGTAGCTTGCGTGCTGTATTTTGCTATTTCTTCCTCGCTTAGGTTATAACCCTGCTTTAGATATTTTGAAATTATTCTGTGTATGAATAAATCCGGATACCTTCTAATAGGTGATGTGAAGTGACAATAATATTTGCTAGCTATTCCAAAGTGCCCTTTATTTTCGCTTTCGTACCTTGCTACTTTAAGTGTTCTAAGCACAAGAGTAGAAACTACTCTCTCTTCTGGTTTTCCTTTTACTTCATTTAGCACTTCTGCAAATGATGTTGGATGTACCTCTTCCTTTTTGCATTTTACTCTATAGCCCAAATTAAATAAAAATTTATTAAGTTCACTAACTTTTTCCATATCTGGTGCTTCGTGTACCCTGTATATAAATGGTGCTTCAAGCCAGAAAAATTTTTCAGCTACAGTTTCATTTGCTGTAAGCATAAATTGCTCTATTATTTCATTTGCAAATTTTATTTCATATTTTGTAATATCTACTGCAATTCCTTTTTCATCTAGTATAACCTTTGTTTCTGGAATATCTAAGTTTAAACTTCCTGCTTTTTCTCTTCTTTTCTTTAAAATATGTGCAAGTTGTTCCATTAGTTTAAAGTGTTCTACATATTTCGAATAATATGCTACAACTTCTTCATCAGAGTTGTCCAATATTTTTTGCACATTTGTATAACTCATTCTTTCGGTTACTTTTATAACGCTTTTAAATATATCTGAAGATACTACTTGTCCTTCCTCATTTATTTCCATTATACACGAAATTGCGAATCTGTCTTTACCTGCATTTAAACTACATATACCATTTGAAAGCTCTACTGGAAGCATTGGTATAACTCTATCTAACATATACACGCTAGTACCTCTTGCAATGGCCTCTTTATCTAAAAAAGATCCCTCTTTTACGTAATGGCTTACGTCTGCTATATGCACACCTAAAACATAATTACCATTTGGTAATCTTTTTACATTTACAGCATCATCTAAATCTTTTGCATCTTCTCCATCTATTGTAAAGATTTCTTCATTTCTTAAATCT
>CALXRZ010000031.1 GCA_944391015.1 uncultured Clostridia bacterium
CTTGGATCTGCTGTTCCAAATTGATCATACATTTTTCTTTTTTCAGGATTAGATAATACTTCATAAGCTTCATTTACTTCTTTAAACTTTGCTTCTGCTTCTTTTTTATTATCTGGATTAGCATCTGGGTGATATTTTTTAGCAAGCTTTCTATATGCTTTTTTTAATTCTTCATCGCTTACGTTTTTATCTACTCCCAATATTTCATAATAATCCTTATTTGCCATATACTTCTCTCCTTCAAAAGTCTTATTATCATAATGTTTGAGGTTGGAGCTTTTTTCCAACCTCTAAACACAATTATCTTGGAATCCTATTTCTTGTCGTCCTCGTCAACCTTATAATCTGCATCATAAACATTTCCGTTTGCATCTGTATGTGGCTCACTATTGTTTTCTGCATTTGCTCCTGCAGTTCCGTTTGCATTTGCATTATTTGCTGCATTTTGAGCTTGTGAATATACTTTTTCTGAAATTGAGTAAAATACTTGTGTTAACTTTTCTGTTGCAGATTTTATTGCTTCAATGTCTGTTCCTTCTAATGCTTTTTTAACATTTTCTATTTCTGTTTCTGCTTTAGCTTTTTCTTCACCACTTATTTTGTCTCCTAAATCAGTAATTGTTTTTTGGCAGTTATATATTAAGCTTTCTGCATTATTTCTAACTTCAATTTCTTCTTTTCTCTTCTTATCTTCTTGAGCGTGTGCTTCTGCATCTTTTACAGCTCTATCAATATCTTCATCTGTTAAGTTTGTACTTGCTGTAATTGCAACTTGTTGACTATTTCCTGTTGCTAAGTCTTTTGCAGATACGTGAACTATACCGTTTGCATCTATATCAAATGTAACTTCAATTTGTGGTACTCCTCTTGGTGCTGCTGGAATTCCTGTTAATTGGAATCTTCCTAAAGTTTTGTTGTAAGCAGCCATTTCTCTTTCACCTTGAAGTACGTGTATTTCAACACTTGTTTGACCATCTGCTGCTGTAGAGAATACTTGTGATTTTTTAGTTGGTATTGTAGTATTTCTTTCAATTAGTTTTGTAAATACTCCACCTAATGTTTCAATACCTAGTGATAATGGTGTTACATCAAGTAATACTAAGTCCTTAACATCTCCTGAAAGTACACCACCTTGAATTGCTGCACCTATAGCAACACATTCATCTGGGTTTATACCTTTATCTGGCTCTTTTCCAGTAATTTTCTTAACTGCTTCTTGAACAGCTGGAACTCTTGTAGAACCACCAACTAATAATACTTTGTGTAAATCTGCTGCTGTAATTTTTGCATCTTTTAAAGCATTTTCTACTGGAATTTTAGTAGCGTCTATTAAGTCACCTATCAATTCTTCAAATTTTGCTCTTGTTAATGTAACATCTAAGTGTTTTGGTCCATTTGCGTCTGCTGTAATAAATGGTAAGTTAATTTGTGTTTGTTGCATACCAGAAAGCTCAATTTTAGCTTTTTCTGCTGCTTCTTTTAGACGTTGCATTGCCATTTTATCTTGTGTTAAATCAATTCCATTTGATTTTTTGAATTCAGATACTAGGTAATCTATAATTCTTTGGTCGAAGTCATCTCCACCTAAATGTGTGTTACCATTTGTAGCTAAAACTTCAAATACACCATCACCAATATCTAGTATAGATACATCAAATGTACCTCCACCTAAGTCATATATCATTATTTTTTGGTCTTGGTCTTCTTTATCCATACCAAAAGCTAAAGCTGCTGCTGTTGGCTCGTTTATAATTCTTAAAACTTCAAGGCCAGCTATTTTACCAGCATCTTTTGTAGCTTGTCTTTGGCTATCACTAAAATATGCTGGAACTGTAATAACAGCTTGTGTTACTTTTTGTCCTAAATAATTTTCTGCGTCTGCTTTTAATTTTTGTAGAATCATAGCTGAAATTTCTTGTGGAGTAAATTGTTCTCCATCTATATTAACTTTTTCATTTGTTCCCATTTTTCTTTTTATAGATATAACTGTGTTATCTGGATTAGTAACTGCTTGACGTTTTGCGATTTGTCCTACTAATCTTTCTCCATTTTTTGAGAATGCAACTACAGATGGTGTAGTTCTATTTCCTTCTGCATTAGGAATTACAACTGGTTCTCCACCTTCCATAACTGCTACACACGAATTTGTTGTACCTAAATCAATACCTATAATTTTTCCCATAATAAATCTTCCTTTCCTTAAGATACGTTTTGGCGAATTATATATTTAATTTTAAATAAATTCTATATAAAATATATAAGCAACATCTCGCCCCATTTTACTTATATAAAATTAAAAACATATATATACTTTCAAAATCAATTAAATTATTAGATTGCTAGGAAATCAAATCAAAATTTTTGAAATAGTACTTTGTGTACATTGAAAAAATTTTGATGCAGATTGACAACGCAAGATGATGATTTAATTGATTTTAGTTAGCTACAATAACCATAGAATGACGAATAACCTTATTGCCTATCATATAACCTTTTCTATACTCTTGTACTATTTCCTTTTCTCCTTTTGTTTCATCTTGTATACTGCTTACAGCTTCGTGTAGTTCTGGGTCAAAAGTTTTTCCTACAGTTTCTATTTCTGTTACACCTCTTGCTGCTAGAACATCCTTAAATTGTTTTAATACAAGTTCTATTCCTTTTTTATATTCCTCGTCTTTTGTTTCTGCTTCCATTGCTTTTTCTAGATTATCCAATATTGGTAAAAAATTGGAAACTATATCTGCTATTAGAGAATTGTATAAACCATCTCTTTCTTTCGTACTTCTTTTTTTATAGTTATCAAACTCAGCTGCTATTCTTTTTAATCTATCTTCAGTCTCATCTATTTGCACTTTTTGACTTTCTATTTGCTTTTTTAACTCGATAATTTCATCGGCTTTTTTATTATTTTCTTTTTTCTCTGTATCTTGAACCTCTTTTTCTTCTTTTTCCATTATTTTCTACCTCCGTTTTATTAACTATTTGCAAAATGGGATGAGCTTATTTTGCAAGACTCTTTTGCCTAATTTTTACTCTAAATATTTTTTCCAAAATAGGTTCATCCCGTTTTAGTTACTCACCATTTAGCTTTTTGCTAATATATTTCATTACTGATATAACTTTTGAATAATCCATTCTAGTTGGTCCTATTATACCTATAGTTCCTAAATCTTTATTTTTATATCGATGTTTAAAAGTTACTATGCTAAAGTCTTTTAAGTTTTCATTTTCGTTTTCATTACCTATGTATACATTTATATCATTTGCAAAACCTGTATTTAATAAATCTGCCACTATCTCTTTTTGGTCCAACACATTTATAAAATTTTTAGCTACTTCTAAGCTTTTAAATTCTGGTAAATCAAAAGCTTTGTTTGCACCTTCCAAATATATTTTTTCTTCTTCGTTTATTGCTTTATTTAATTGTGCCATTATTGGTTTAATTACATTTAAACTATAATTCATATGTGAAAAAATATATTCCTCAAGTGGTTTATCTATAGAATCTAATGGCTTTCCTTTTAATTTATTATTAAATATAAAGTTTAATGTGTCTACTTGTTCATTTGTTATGTCTTCGTCAAATTTTATTATAGTTTCCTTTATAATACCCGCATCTGTTAATATAACTGCCATTAACATTCTATTTCCTAGCAATACAAATTTTATTTCCTGTATATTTTGTAATTGTGTTTTTGGCCCTATTGCAACTGTTGTATAATGGGTTACTTCTGAAATAGTACTTGTAGCTATTTTTGTTAAATCTTCCATTTCATTTACTTTATCCATAAGCTTAGATTGAATATATTTTATTTCTGCTAAACTTATATTTTTATCGTTCAGTAATTCGTCTACATATAGCCTATAACCTTTAGCAGATGGTACTCTACCACTTGAAGTATGAGTTTTTTCTATATATCCAACTTTTTCTAATTCTGCCATTTCGTTCCTTATTGTTGCACTACTTAAGTCTAACCCGTACCTTTTAGTGATACTTCCTGAACTTACTGGTTCTGCTGTATTTATATATTCTTCTATAATTGCTTGTAAAATTTTCTTTTTTCTATTATCCACTTTTGCACCTTCTTTTAGCACTTTATGTTTAGGAGTGCTAAACTTTATATATATTATATCCATTTTTAGCAAAAGTCAATACTTATTGCTAATTTTAATTGTGAATTTTTTGTGAATTATAAGCATATATGCGTTATATAGTTTATTGTAGGATGCATTGTTTCGGTCAAGAGTAAACGCATTCTATAACTTGTATGGCAATATTAGAAAATTTGGCCAATTGAAAACTTAAATGCAATTTCGAAGAAGCAAATGCAATTTACCTGTAAAGTACAATTTTTAGAAAATTTTTTAAATTTTTTAAATTTTTTTCTAAAATCTATTGACATATGCCTAAAAATGCATTATACTTTTAATTGCGTTTGAGATGCGCCCTTAGCTCAGTTGGTTAGAGCAACCGGCTCATAACCGGTAGGTCCAAGGTTCGAATCCTTGAGGGCGCACCATTTTTATTAAATAGAGTTTTTCTATTTAGTAAATTTATATTTTGGGTAGGTGGCCGAGTGGCTAAAGGCGGCAGACTGTAAATCTGTTCTCATTTGAGTACGATGGTTCGAATCCATCCCTGCCCACCAAGGATTTATTAGAAATATCAAGGCTTTCGTGGTTTGCAATTTTCAAAAGCCTTAAAAATTTCTAAAAAAACCTTAAATTTGGTAATTATCTTTGAATTTAGATAATTGCTTTTTTTATTGGTTTATTGCATTTTTAAAGTCAAAATAGATAACATTATCTCTTCTATCTGGCTTTTGTATGTCATCGTTATTTAATTCTACATTACTTTCAATATTTTCTATACTACTATTAATAAATTGGCTATCTATTTTTTCAACTGCTTTTTGTTTTGTTTTATAGTCGGTATGGAAATATGTATCCACTATTTCGCTCCATCCCATTAATTGCTTAATTGTTTCTTGGTCAGCCTTTTCCTCTTTTGATAAAAATGTAGCAAATTCATGTCTTAATGAATAACAACCAATTTCAGAAATTTCTAGTCTTTTTGCTAATGACTTATACATTTTTCTTAATGACTGCTCATAGTATGGATTGCCAGCTTTCGTAATAAATATAAAATCTGTTGCCTTTGGTACAATTCCTTTATCTATGTATTCTTGATATTTCATTTTAAATAAATTAGACAAGAAATTTCCTAATGGTAATTCTCTTTCACCACTTTCAGTTTTTGCAGAGTCAACGACAACAATATGTTCTCCTATTTTTTTATGGTTCTCATCATAAATTCCATTTTTTACAACTGTATGTCTACCAACCCAAAATGTATTATTCTCATAATCAATGTCTTGCCATTGCAAGCCTCCACACTCTTCTGGTCTTAATCCTCTAGCGTCCATAACTGCAATAGGTGCATAATAAAGGCTAAAAGGCTCATCTGGAATTTCGTTCATAAAATATTTTGTAACAATTTCTTGTTCTTCTTTTGGTCTAATCTCTCTAGTACCTTTTTTTACTTTAGGTTTTTGCAATCTTTTAAAACTGATATAAGGCATTTTTCCATCGTCCATTGCATAGTTTAAAGCTTGAATTAATGGTGAAATATACTCTTTTACCGTTTTACCACTTATTTTTTGCTTTTTACCATTTTTAACATAAGTTCTATTTGATATTTTAGTAACTACCTTTTGTACATCTGTCAAGCATAAGTCTTTTAATTTAATTTTTCCAATTACAGGAAAAATATCATTTTCAAATGCTTTGTAATAGCCATCAAAGGTATGCCCTTTTAATTCAGTTTTTTTGATGTCAAATAACCAATATTCACACCAACTTTTTATTGTAAAGCCATTAGATTTTATCCTTTTCCCTTGTTTGTAAATTTCAGCATATTTTTCATCTAATTTTTTTCTGGCTTCTTCTTCTGTTTTTCCTGTTGCTGATAACTGTTCTCTTTTTCCATTAGGCATAGGGAAATATTTTCTGCAAGTAACAGTAGTTTTCCCACCTTTATTTTTATTAATCCTATACGAATAACCTTTATTTTTCCCACTTTTTTTTGCCATTAATTATTCCTCCTATCTAAAATAATTTGGGAAAATATAAAGTGATTTAATCACATCAATTTTAACATTTTATAAAATTGGAGTCAAATTCACTTTACTTTTTTCTTCCTATATATACATTATCCGTATTTTGACCGTTTTTGTCCTAACATTTGTTGCACACCCAAAAAGTCGCATAATATAAGTATAATTTTCTATTGACTAATTAAAATATTTGTGTGAATTTGCATACAAAAAAGAAACGGTGTAAAATAATACATTGGTATTATTTCCAACACACCCCTTTGGAATGTAATAATTACAATAGTTTTTATTAGGAGGTTTTTTTATGACTAGAGAAAATAGAAATAGAATGAAAATGATTGATACTTTTACGAAAGACCCTGTAAATTATAAATATTTAAATAAAGTAATAAAATGGCAATCTATACCAAAACTTAAAAAATTTTTAATTTTAGCTGATGATAGAGCCATTGATAGAAAAACATTAATAAATGAAAATAAATATCCTTATTTTTCTCTTACTTTAAAGGAATTAACACGAAAATACGGAGGAAGTTATGAAGCTTGGAGCAGAAACATTAATTTGTTTGCTACTTTGGGATTTATTGGAAAGAAAAATACTTATGAATTAAACAAAGAAAATCCATTATTATTTCAGCACAATTTACAGGGAAAACTTAATTTGTCTAGAAGTATGGGAATAAATATATCTAACATAAAAGACCAAAATTTTTACTACTTGCCTATATATACAGATGAAACATTGCAAATTGCAGAGAGAAGAGCAGAAATCATGTATAAAAACGGATTTAGCACTAAATCGTTTAGCAAAATATTTCTGCAAAGAATATTTGGTCTAGATTTTGCTAACACCATATTTTTTAACGATATTGAGGAATCAGAATTTACATTAGAAGTTTACAATCAAATCCAAGAAATTTTGTTAAGAAAATTAGAAAAAAAGCACTTTACATATAAAGAGGAAATAATAAATGAGGTAGATATAGACCCTCTTATATATAGACATTATGAATGTTCTTATAAGGCAAAATTTAATACCGTTCAGGCAGTTGCAGAATTTGAATTTGGAAGGAGCATACAAATTATTTGTAATGAATTTGACATTGGTTATGCTATTTCAGATAAATATATGAAAGCAATTTTTGGATTGAAAAAAAATAAAAAAATATTATTTGACAAAAATTATTTCCAAGAAAAGAAAAATACTTTAATTTTAGAAAGGAAAAAGAAAAATGAATAATAATAGACCTTTATTGATTGTTTCAGATGAATATAATGTAAAAAGTAATGATAATACAACAGTTCAGTTATATGCCAAAAGCTATAAAAATTTAGAGAAAGCAATTGTAGAAGATACAGTATTAGTAGATAACAACGAAAACATTATGAATATTATATCTTCATATAATTGGATAATAGACTCAAAGGGGTATCCAATTACAAGAATAGGCAACAAAGATATAAGAATGCACCAACTAATTATGGAAGAATGTTTTGGTAAAGAGTTTGTACCAACTAAAAAGTCTGGCAAAGTAATTGACCACTTAAATAATAACTCTTGTGACAACAGATTACGAAATTTGCACATATTAACTAAAAAGGAAAACGAAAATAAGAAGCTTCTTGATAAAAATTTCGATGATTTAACCTTTTATATTGATTACAATTATGATTTTGATTGTATGTTGTATTCTAATTCAGCCAATTGCTATACTTTAAATGACACAAAAAAGCTATATTGTAATAGAAAATATATTTTAAGCTATATATCAGAAGATATGTTGTTTAAAGATAATAATAATCAGGGTAAGCCATTTAATTCTTTTGAATTAGTTTATGCTGATTACCAATCCTTTGCTGATGATATAAAATGTATTTCTAAAAAAACAGAGAAAATAAATCATTTTAATGGTATAACAAAAGATAATTCTTTAAAAGAAGAAGTATCAAAAATGAATGGCATAAAAGATATTATATTGAATAATAAAGAAAAGGAAAAACTTAAACAAGCAATAGAGGAAATTCTAAACCAAAAGAATTGGCAAAATATTAGGAATATAAATTGTAATATAATCACTAGAGAAGAATTTAATAATTTGAGTGTAGCGGAAAAGCATTTTTATTTAACAATAAAAAATACAGTATTCCAATATTTGCCACCGAATTTTAAAAGGCCTAACTAAATATATGTTAGTCTTTTTCCTTCTCCCCCGATATTTTAAGTTATTATCATGTTTGATTTTTTGCCTATATATAGGTGCAGGTACAGAGGCATAGCAACAAAAAAAGTTCTAGCTATTAATAACCAAAACTTTTTATAATAAATCTTTTATATCTACTTTTAAAACATCTGCAATATCAAATAAAACTTCCAAAGACATTTTCTTTACAACATTTGGAGCTTCAATTTGCGTCATATATGAATAACTAATCCCAACCTTATTAGCAAGTTGTTCTTGTGTTAGTCCCTTTTTAATTCTATATTTACTTATTTTAATACCAATATTTTTAAATCTTTCACTATGCTTCAAATTCATTTTTTCCACCTAGCAAAATTTTACCCTAATTTTTTAATTTTATACTTTCATAAATAGTGAAAGTATGCTATACTAATTTATATGTATCTAAGGTGAGGTGAAAAATGATAGAAAAGTTGGTAGCAATAGATATTTTAGAAAGAATTGAAGCGGATTTAAGGTATGGAAATACAGATAAAGCAATGAAAAGTATTGATAAAATTCTAAATAATAAACTTTATTATTTAATGTTAGAATATAAAAAAAGCCAAGAAAAATATGGGAAAAATAACAAAAAAGCATTGAAAATTGAGCAAAAAATTGCCAAAGAAATGACTAGAACTCTTTTTGAAAAAGATTAATCCACTTCTTTGTCGTCATCATCGGTTATGGTCATTAAATCATTGAAATTACAATTTAAAGCTCTACAAAAACCTTCTAAATATTTATAGGAAATACTCTTTTTTCCGTGGTTTAATGGCTTTATTTAGATTATAAAATGAAATATCAAGTTGGTCGCATAGCCATGTTTTTGTTCTGTTTTGCTCCTTTAATAATTTTTCGACATTCAATTTAATCATTGCAACACTTCCTATCACTCATTTTTATGTATTTTATAACACAGCACTTATGAGTGGTAGCACTTGCAAGTGAGAGCAAAAAATGATATAATTTTAACAAATTTTAAAAGGAGCAAAAAAATGGAAAATATAAGATTTTTAGAAGTTATAAGTAGAATTAAAAGTTGTTTATTAAATGATGATAAATATGTGACAAAAGAATATATTGGGCTTGAAATAAATAATTTAAAAGGTCAAACAGAGAAAAAGTGCGAAAATATACGACACTTTGGTAATATATATTGCAATTATTGTTTAAATATGAATTGCAGCAATAACAACAATAATAAAATAGTTTAGACTTTAAAATTAAAAAAATAGGATTTGCAAGAAAAAAAGGAGGGGTTATATTTGAAAGATGACGAAGTAATAATTTGTTCTAACTGTTATGCAGAAAACAAAAAAGGCGAAACATATTGTTACAATTGTGGAAGTCGCTTGTACTATAATACTTCAGATGAATTGGAAGTAATTGACGAAGAAAATGATATTATTTTTTACAATGAAGATAATTTTGACACTTCTATAAAATTTGATAAATATATAATGGCAGTAGATAAAGATGATAAACAATTACAGTTTTTCTATAAATTAAAATTAGACAAAATAATAGAATTTAAAAATATTGTAGAGTGCAAAATTGTAGAGAATTCAAATGTTATTGAGTCAGGTGGAATTGGTAGAGCTATTATAGGTGGAGTAATTGCAGGACGGAGCAGGAGCTATTGTAGGTGCAAATACACGAAAAAGTAAAAACATTGTTTCTAATTTGTCAGTACGAATTGTTACAAATAATATTGCCAATCCATTATATACATTAGATTTAATAAAATATCAAATAGATATTAATAAACCTTTGTATGCTAATTTATACAAGGTCGCTATGGAATTTGCAAATAATATCTATGCTACTATTCAAGTTATTATAAAAGATAACAATAACAAAAATATATCAGAAACTAGACAAGAGTTGCCCTCTAGTACTGGATTAGAACAATTAGAAAAATTAGCAGAATTAAAAGAAAAAGGCATTATATCAGAACAAGAATTTGAAGAAAGCAAGCAAAAAATATTAAGTAAGTTATAGAATAAAAGAAAATTTTATATAGAATGGAGATGTTAAACATGGAAGAAAAAGAAGAATATTACACAACAAATAATGTTGCAGGAATTATAAAAGCAATATCTGTTTTTGGATTAATTGTAGGTATAATTATTTCTATCATGTGTAGTCCATATTTAGAAATCTATACAATAGTAGTAATAGTTGCTAGTATTATTTTGGCAATATTTATATATGCAGTAGGAGAGTTGATTGGAATAATGCATGATATTCGTACGAATACAGAGCATATAAGAGATAAGTTTGAAAGTGAGAAAAAATAATATGGAAAAGAAAACTAGGAAAAAATCAATATTACTAACAACAATTGTAATAGTGTTTATTACAATAATAACTATAGCTATTATTATTGCTATAGCAGCATATTTGATGAATGTTATAAAAGAAAAACAATATAAAGAAATTTCGGAAAAGCAACAAGAAGTAGAGAATATAAAAAGAGAAAATGATGAAATATTATTTAGGATTGGTAATATATATATTAACAAATATGGATATGGCACAACATTTAATAACAGTTCAGCTATTCTTTTAGAAGGTATAAATTTAGAAGATAATCAAGAAAAAATACAATCTTCATTATTTGAAAACTTATTGAATTTATATGATGTTTTGACAAGTAGCGATTTGATAAATAAAGTTAGTAAAATTGATGTTTCAGATTTAGAAAATATAGAAATCTATATAAATTCAGAAACCAAAATACTACAAATAGGAAATTTTGAAAATCTTTCCACAAAATTCGTTTGGATACATACTCTTCTTGAACAAGAGGAAGGTGTTCCAGGAACAATAGTAGTTAAAGATATAAATGAGGTATATTTTATGGAAGTATATAATAAGGATAATGAAAATGGATAAGAAAATATAGAAGATGTTTCTGATACATTTGATGAATTATCAGATAAATTTAAGTATGCTATGAAATGGTATTCCTAAATGTTTCAGATGGAAAAACTGTATATGAATATTTAGATTATTATAATAATAAATTACCAAAACGGCTTTCTAAAGTTACTTTAGAGCCGTTTTTATTTTTTACTATAAAATTATATGGTATATGTGGTACTTTACTCCGATTTTAATAGAAAAATGCATAACTAGCAAAATTTACAAATCTTTATACAAAAATTCATAAAGTATTTTAGAAAATTTCCTATTTTTAAATTAAAGTAATTGTATGATAATTATATAAATATCATTTTTAATTGAATTATATGTCATAAAGGAATTTATTGCATTAATATTGAGAAAATAAAAAAAATGTGGTATTATGTCATAAAAGGAGAGACTGCTATGCCTGAAGTACTAGGAAATTTTTTTTCAAAATACTATAAACAACCTAGAAGTATTATTCTAGCCATTATTTTTGCAATAGGAATAATTATTTATATATTTTTAAAAGTATCAAACATAACCTTTGCTATTATATTAACATTAGTGATTATCTCAATATTAATATTTTATATTATAGATACAATAAAATATAATAGTATTCCTGTAGCAAATGAATTTTCTGAAACATCTGTATTGATAAGAATATATGCCAAGACAAAGGAGGAGTATGAAGATATAAAATTTAAATTAGTAGAAGAATTTAAACAGTACTTAAGTATTAATGAAAAAAATGAGGTTATATATATACCGTATCATTTAATGGACAAATATAAATTTACTGACGATGAAAGTATAATTAAATTATTAAAAAAAACTAATTGCATATTCTTGGCTACAATTAAAACAAAATCAGAGGATATAAAAGATGATACACAATATATTACAGAAATAAATCTAGGTTTAATACATCCAATATATGAAAAAAGAATTTCAACTCTTTTTCAAAAAGAATTTTATATGTTAGGCTCATCAACCAATAGACTAGAATATACAAAAAAAGATAAAATGACTACTCTTGAGACAACAGCTAAGAGGTTATCATATATATGTCAATACATACTTGGAAGAGCATATTTTTTAAATGGTAATTTAAAGAAAGCAGGAGAAATATGCGATAAGTTATATAATGTTTTGTATAGTGAAACTTCAAAAAAGCAAACAGAAAATGCCCTAAAAAAAGCTACAACCTTATTGTGTTATGATATTCATATTGGCTTATCAAGAGTGGAAAATATGAAAGAAGATAAAAATCTTGATAGAGTAGAAGAAGAATTGAAAATTGCAAATCATTTTGTGAAAGATACTTATGAATATAATTTATTTATGGCGTCATGCATTTTTTTGAAAGACAGAGACATAAAAAAATCTAAAGAATATTTAAATATTTGTAAACAGAATAAAACTTCTGATAACAATGGAGAATGGAGATATAGCATAGCTTTTTTATCTGCATATGAGGGAGAGAGTGAAGGAAAAGTTATATATAAATATATGCAAGCTCTAAAAAAAGAATATCATAATATTGGAGAATTGATATATTTTATAGAAGATGTCTGCCAAAAGGAAGAAAAAAATATGTTAAAGTTTGCTTTATTTATATTATATTTAGAAATTAATGATTATCAAGTTGCAAAAAAGTTACTCCAAGAATATTTAAAAAGTGAAAATAAAACAATGCTTGAAGAAGGAACAATTAATAGATTAAAATCTAGATACGGAAGTCAAGTCATTAAAAAAATTATTAATTTTTAATGTATTTGCTTGTTTTTCAGATAAAAATGCTGTAAACTAATATACATAGGAAATGAGAACAATCAGATGTGGTTTGCCTCCTACATAAGAGGAGGTGAGGCGTATGGTAGAAGTACAAGCTTTATTATTGATAATAAAATTACTTTTTACTGGTTTAATATCAGTAACTATCATTGCGTTTGCCTTGATTATAGCAATAGTTGTAATTATTAGCAAACAAAAATAACCAATAAAAAAACACATCTGTAATTTGACCGTTGCTGATGTGTTTTTTCATATCACAATAGGCAAACCACTTTTGTGGTTTCTCCATTTCCTATAATTATTATACTCTCTTATTAAATTTTTGTCAAATATATAAATTATTTTTTGTTTTTTAGTCTATGTAAAACCGCAAATACTTAAAAATGCTATATTTTTATTGATTAATCACTTTATATTTTCCACAAAAAAACCTTAAAAAAAACCTTAAATTAATATTTTTATGAGCCTATATATTACGGGGCATCATCAAAACAAGTGTTTTTTTAAATTCTTTCAAACATTTCACCCATCTAGATAAAGCACCGTATTTATTTACTTTATAAAAGATAGATTTTATAAGGTACGATGGTTCGAATCCATCCCTGCCCACCAATAAAGCAAGTTTCGACTTGTTTTATTTTTTGCTTAAAATCGAAAATGGTTCCCTCTAAAATAAAGGAGAGATAGAATACCTGAAAGATATTTTTCTCTCTACCTTTTTTACTTTTCTTCTATTTCCACAATATCCCATACGCTTATATTTTCTTCATCATCTATTTCAATCCTCTTCTTTGTATAATCTATTTTAGTCACAACCCCTGTTTTTTCTATATATTTTTTATTTTTATAATACTTAATCTTTGCCTTTTTTCCTATTTCGAGCCTATTTAAAGTATTTTCTAACTCTTCATAACTATCTTCTGTAAGTTCTTTTTTATCCTCGTATTCTGTTTCTTTTTCCTTTAATGCTTCTCTAAAACCTACTAATGCATCAAAAGGCAAAAATTGTTTTGCTCTACTTACTCTACTTGCCATTTTATCCTCCTTGTCCAATTCATTTTCTAATTATTTTCCTTTTGCATAATCCTAATTTTAGATAGCTTACTAAAAGATTGATTTCAATCTTACTCTCCACTATTGTGCCCACCAATAAGTGTATTTCTAACTAATGTTGTTGCACCTTCTTGTAAATCCATTCCTCTTAAAATTTTATTCTTCCCCATTTCGCTTTTTATTCTATTTATTACTAATTCTAATTTTCTTTCTTTGTCTATTTTTTTCTGGTCTTTGAACAGACTTAATTGCACGACTGTTGCTAATGCATCTTGTTTGTGGCTTGTATTTTTTTATATCTTCTATAGTACAGCTTTCTCTCCCCCACGAATGGTCTATTAAGTATTCTGCATTAACTCCAAATTCTTTATATAACTTCTTTGGCTCTGCGTTGGCCACATCGCACATATCATATAATCGCAATTTATTTAGTCTTCTTTCTATTCCAGACCCAATTTGCCAAAAGTCTGTAAGTGGCCTATGATGCCACAGTTCTTTTTTATATTTTTCTTCATCTAGGTATCCTATGTTACTAGCGCTATGTTTTGCTGTAATGTCTAGCGCAACTTTTGCTAGATACATATTAGTTCCAATTCCGGCAGTAGCAGTTATTCCATATGTTTTAAATATATCTTTTATAATTGTTTTTGCAAGTTCTATTGGTGTTAATTTATACAGTTTCAAATAATTTGTTGCGTCCATAAAAGCTTCATCTATTGAATATACGTGAATGTCTTCTTTCGAAAAATATTTTAAGTAGATTGCATATATATTAGCAGAATATTCTATATATTTTTTCATTCTAGGAAGAGCTACAATGTATTGTATATTTGGTGGTATTTCATATATTCTACATCTATTTTTTACCCCAAGCATTTTCATCTTTGGACTTACTGCCAAACATATTGCACCCTTTCCTCTACTTGGGTCAGCAACTACTAAATTAGTAGTAAAAGGGTCTAATTTTCTTTCTACACATTCTACAGACGCATAAAATGTTTTTAAATCAATACATAAATATTTTTTTTGCATTATACCACTATCCTTTTTGTATTTGCTCATATTTATATTATACTATTTCTATTTGGTTTTGTAAACATATGTTTGTATTATTTTGTGTGTTAATTTTTTACATTTTTTGTTATTTTTTCCTTATCATTGCTATTTATTAGTTTGCATTACGTTCACAAAAGTAATTTTAATAGAAAATTCGAGAAATTTTCTATTACATAAATTAAGCGCCGTGACATATAGTCACAGCGCCATCTTAGAATGTTTACCTTACCCGATGGTTTCGGATAAAGTCTTGGTCACACCAACTGTGTTCGGCCTTGAAGTCAGCACGGTACGATTCCAAGCACATAATTCCGAACACACCAATCGCCACTAGTAGTGCGATCAAATTCTGCCCCTCGTAAAACAAATAGAGGCAAAACGCCATCACAACGATAGCTACTACCATTTCGATTACCCAAATTACATTCCGTTTCATTTGTTTTTCCTCCTATTAAGTTAGAATTCTTTTAAAATAGCTTTTGCTATCAAATTCCATTATAGCACTATTTACATAATCTTGCAACATTTTTTTAATTCTTTACTGAATAATGGTGCTTAATAAAATCTAGGCACTGTACAAATGACAAAACAAGCTTCTTTTATTCAAGTGTATTTTTTTTAATATATTTCCTTAAATTTCAAAATTTAACAAATTATATATCAAATATAATCTTGTATATTTTTGTTTTTTTTGAGCAATATAATACTAGTTTTAAATTTTATATAGATTGCTATTAAGACAGCAAATTTGCACATTAGGAAAGGAATGAAATGAATTATGAAGATTATTGATAAAATAGCTCTTGTTTTAGTTGTAATTGGTGCTATTAACTGGGGGCTAGTTGGAATTTTTAATTTTAATCTTGTAGATGCTATATTCGGTGCAATGTCTATTTTAAGTAGAATTATTTATATACTTGTTGGCATTTCTGGATTATGGTCAATTAGGCTTCTGTTTGTGGATTACGATTAGAATATTATTACTTGATAATGGTGCTTACTAAAATCTAGGCACTATTATCCTGTAACAATATGTTAGCAAAAAAATAAAAGACGGAAGTTTTATTTTCCATCTTTTATTTTTCTTATTCTTCTCCTCTACCCTCTGGTAAGGCATTTGGTACTTGAACTACAACTTTTATTTTCATTATATATGAAATTGCTTTTACAAATTTGCTGTTTTTAATACGTTGCCATAGTGAAGGTTTTACTTCAACTCTAGTTTGCTCTACATACTCTTTATTTTCTTCTACAGCTTCTGGTAGTATTGGTGCTTGAGCCTCTTCTTCTATATTTTCTTGTACTACAGGCTCTAGTGACTCTTCTGGTGTAGGTATTAGTTTTAATGCATCTGCAACTTCTATACCTATATAGCTTAGAGCTTTTGACCTATCTTCTATTCTTTCCATATCTATTTCAATATGTAAATTTGTTTCTAAGTTTCCAATTCTTGCATTTATTAACTTTACTGCATCTTGATAATTTTGCGAATTAGCACCTTTTGCTCTTCCTATAACACCAAGTGTTTCAATTATATCCTCAGAAAAATCATTTGATATTTGTTTTATTGTTTCTTTCCAATCTTCTGATTTATTTTCTACTGCATCTAAAGCATCTTTTAAACTAGCTGCTAAAGCTATATTTTTTTCTCTTTGTCTAATTAAATCTTCTATTCTTTTTGTGTTTTCTTCAAATTGATTTGTAGCGTACTCAACTAATCCATAAGCAGCTTTATATACGCTTACAGGGAAATTCTTTTTCTTTGGATACTCAATTAAGTATGTTTTTATTGATTCGATTAAATCTTTAAAATATGCATCATCTTCTAATTGGATGATTTGTTTTTTACTATTTGGATTTATCAATTTTTGAACTTTATCTATATTTGATAAAATTTTTTCTTCCGTGATTACCATTCTCACGTTTACTATGCCAGACCTAGACATTGTAAACCTAACCTCCTTTGTCCTATGTAATGCTTATTTCCGTAAATATTTTTTATTTATAGGATTTCTCTTACTTTACATTAACATTTTATTACAAGTTTTTTTCTAAGTCAAGTACTTTTTTGTAATAATTTGTCTTTTTTGTTACTGTATAATGTTTTCTTACTTATCCTTTTTTATTTCTTCATATCTTTTTATTTTCATTGTTGTTGTTTTTACAAAATCATCGTGTTTTATCTCTAATTTTTTAATAGCTTTGTATGAAGTCGGGTTTTAAACACTTTTTCATAGGCAAAAATCTTGTAAGCATTCAAAATGCTTAATTTTTTTTGTCAATTTTTTC
>CALXRZ010000032.1 GCA_944391015.1 uncultured Clostridia bacterium
GCACCTCCACCGTGTCTTGCATAACCTCCATAAGTATCTACTATAATTTTTCTGCCTGTTAAACCTGTATCTCCCAACGGTCCACCTATAACAAATCTTCCTGTAGGATTTACATATATTTTTGTATTTTTATCCATCATAGTTTTTGGTATGATGTAATTTATAACTTTTTCTATTATGTCTTTTTTTATTTGTTCTTGATTTATTCCGTCTTGATGTTGTGTAGATATTAAAATTGTTTCTATTCTTTTAGGTTTGTCATTCTCATATTCTACTGTTACTTGTACTTTTCCATCTGGTCTTAAGTATGGTATGATTTTTTCCTTTCTAACTTCTGCTAGCCTTTTAGCTAGTTTATGTGCTGTGTCTATTGCAAGTGGCATATAATTCTCTGTTTCGTTTGAGGCATAACCAAACATAATGCCTTGGTCTCCTGCTCCTCCTGTGTCTACTCCCATAGCTATGTCTGGACTTTGCTTTGTAATATTAACATCTATTTTGCAAGTTCTATAGTCCATATCTAATTTTTCATTGTCATATCCTATTTCTTTTATAACTTTTCTTACTAGATTTTCTACATTTAGCTCTGCTACTGAAGTTATTTGACCTGCTATTGTTATTGTATTACCAGCTGCAAATGTTTCTACAGCTACTCTTGACTCTTTATCTTGTTTCAGACACTCGTCTAAAATACTATCTGAAATTAAATCACATAATTTATCTGGATGTCCCTCGGTTACACTTTCTGATGTAAAATATTGTTTCATTAGAATTCATTCCTTTCTTTCCTCAGAGGTCCACATAATTGCATTTTTAAGAAATCATTTTTCTTAGTGTGGACATTCCTTTTGCTCACTTTGCATATTATACAACAACAACTGTTTTTAGTAAATATACGAATACAAAAAAGGCTAGAAATCTGTTAATCAATGATGCTTTCTTACTTTTCAGCCAAACATCATTTAATAACAAATTACTAACCTTTTTGGAATAAAAGAGAATGTATTTTTATTATACAGTAGTTCTATAATTTTTTCTATCAATTTACATTACTTTAATCTTACATTTTTGTAAGATTAAGGTTACATTGCGTGGTTAATTTTTGTCGAAACAATATCTATTTTAATTTTGTGTTGGAGTGCTTAAGGTGGGGACCAACAAGTTTACAAACTGTTAAACTGAATGAATATGAAGTTTTTACAGTTTGTACGTGGTTGGGGGCCGAAAACACAAAATTATAATAGATATTGTTTCGACATTTTAGGACAAACTCTGCTATATATAAAAACCTCACATCACCATATAGCTATTCTTTGGAAAAATTATTCTAACTTCTGTTCCCTCATTCACTTCTGAATTAAGTTCTATTCCTAATCCTAATTTATCGCATAACTTTTTGCATAAATATAATCCAATTCCTGTAGATTTTTTTCCTATCAGCCTACCATTTTCTCCAGTAAAACCTTTATCAAACACTCGTGTAATTTCTCCCTTTTTTATACCTATTCCATTATCTTTTATGTATAAAATTGTTTTGTCCTTTTTTTCCTCAGAAGATATTTCTATTTTTTTATCCTCTTCTTTTGCATATTTTATAGAGTTTTGTATTATTTGATTTAGAATAAAAATAGCCCATTTACTATCTGTATATACCTCTTTATCAATGTTTTCATTTAGTTCTATAGCAACTTTATTGCTAAGCAAACTAGTTTTGTTTTTTAGAATTGCTGTATTTACTATTTCTTTTAAGCTAGTCTTAGTTATTATATAGTCTTTATTTGCATCATTACTCCTTGCGTAATACAAAGCTTGTTCTGTGTAGTTTTCTATTTTGTCTAATTCTTCATTTATGCTTCTAGTAACTTTAGACTTATTGTTCTCTATTATCAACTTGCTAGTCGCTATTGGTATTTTTATTTCGTGTATCCATAGTTCTATATATTCCTTATAGTCCTCTTGATTCCTTTTATATATGTTTACATTTTCTAGCATCGATTTTCCTGTTTCTTGTATTACTTCTTTTAGGATTTTGCCCTCTGCAAAGTCTGGAGTATTTATAATTTCGGATATTAAGTACTTTTCATTTAAGTTTTCTAGGTCAATTTTTAGCTTGTTATAAAAGTTCTTCTTTTTGTAGAATTCTACTAATAACACAATTGTTACAACAAAAATAATTATTAGCGCAATGTATATTCTAATAATTAGTAGAATATTATATGCAAGTAATAAAATTTCTATACTTGATACTGCTAAAGCAAGTAACACAATTAGCCATATTTTTTCTTTTATAAAGTCCTTAAATTTCATTTCAATAAATACCCTTGTCCCCTTCTAGTCTCTATTTTGTCTTCTAGTCCTAATTCTTCTAGTTTTACCCTTAGTCTTTTTATATTAACGTTTAATGTGTTATCGTCTATAAACTCTTCGCTTTCCCATAAAAAGTCCATAATTTCATCTCTGGATACCACTTCTTTTTTATGTGAGCTTAAAAAGCGTAAAATATTATATTCATTTTTGGTAAGTTCAATTTTCTTATCATCTTTTTCTATTGTTCTTTCTGATAGGTTTAAAACAAAACCGTTGCAGTCTATTTTATCCGAAATAGCTCCAGCACTTTGATTCCTCTTTAGCAAGCCCGTTATTTTTGCAAGTAATATTTGAATATTAAATGGTTTTGTTACATATTGGTCAGCACCATAGTTTAGGCTCATTAGTTCATCTATTTCATTATCTCTACTAGTTATCATTATAATTGGTACATTTGAAACTTTGCGCACTTCTTTACACACAAATTCGCCATCTGTATATGGCAAATTTATATCTAATAAAACTAAATCAGCTTTTTCTTTCAAGATGTCTTCGATAATATTTTCAAAGTTTTCTAATGCTTTAGCATTAAAGCCATTTTTATTTAGAAAAGTTTCTAGCTCTGTTCTTAATTTTTCATCATCTTCAACTATTAGAATTTTTTGCATTATCTCATTTCTCTCCTTGTCTGTGGACAGAGGGGACTACTGCCCATTTGTCTACGCATCTATTTTATTTCAAATTCTGCCACAAAATATTTATATACATTATTATCATATACTCTTTTAACTATTCTATATCTTCCAGCATCTAGTTTTCCATATAGTTTAGACCAGTCTATATTTTCTTCAAGTGTATTATCTTCTCCTACTACCATTGCAATATCTGTAAATGCATAATCATCTGTTATTGGGCTTAATTCTTTCCAATCTCCATATTCTGATTTATCTATTCTATAAAAAGTTTCTTGCGTATAATGTGGGTTGTGTGTATCTGTAATTACAATAGTAGCACCTGTATTAGTTAAAGTTTTTTCTTTTATTTCTAGTGATACATCTTCTAAACTATATTTTTCTATTATACCTTTTAAAAAGTCGCTTTGTTCTTTGGTAAGAACAGCTTCTCCTCTTCCTCCTGCTACAATATGACATACATCATCATATATTTCGAGTCTATAGCTTTCTCCATTGTCCAAAACAATGTTATATATACCAATTCCGTCACAGGTTTCTTTTGTAAATTCCAATCCATATATCATATCTTCAATTTGTTCTGCTTCCTCCGTTAGTTCTATATAGCTTAATGCATCTACATTTATAGTGTCCATATTTTCCATTGTAAGAGCTGGTTCAAACATAACTTTCTTTTGTGCTTCTGCTAACTCGTTTTCTTTAGTTACTCCATCTTGTACTTTTGATATGTCTGATATTTGTGCTGCAAAGTATGGATGTTCTTTGCCTCTTTCTACTAAAAATATAGTAAATGTATCATCAACTACAAATTGTCTTGGATATAAAAACATTCCACTAGAAGCTGAAAGATTTGCTAGAATACCTGATTCGCTTTTTACTTTCCCACCTTTTTCATCTAGTTCAAATTCAATACTTTGCATTGCTTTTTCTATTTCGTAGCTCGAGCCATCTGAAAATAAGAATTCTTGATTTTCTACTTCTGGTATTTCTTCATTCACATTAAAGCTAATATATGGTATTTTTAAACTTTCTTCTATCATTAGCTCTTTAGGTCCTGTATAAGCTTCTGCTCTTTCCAATATGTTCTCATACATTTTTTTAAAACTTTTTGCTTTATTTCCTTTTGCGATAATTATCTCATCATTTTGTTTAGTATATAGCTTTACTGCAAAACTATCATTTGAACTATGATATAATACTTCTATTTGATTATTTAATGCATCTCTTGTTTCTTCTTTATCTGTTCCATCTATTCCAAAGAATCTTACATTACTATAGTTTTTAAAGTTACCATTATCAAATTTAGTAAATTCTGTTGGAAATTCAAACTCTTTTTTTAGCATTGAATATAGAAAATAACCTGATGCATCTGCATTTTCAAAATCAAAATTATTTAAAATATCACATTCTTCGTTGAATTTCTGTTTTATAGCTTGTTCAATTTTTTCCTTTAGTTCTGGGCTGGGCGTACCATATACTTTGTAATAGCTTTCTTCTGATAAATCATTTTGTGTAAATGTGCCTTTATTCAAATTTGCTATGGTATCTGTTTGATTTTCAAATACTATATCTTGTTTTACTAGTTCATTTTTTAAATCATTCCATATTAAATTAAAAGTTCCACACCACACTGAGTTTTCTGTTATTTCGTCTTCCAAAGAAAGCACTATATCCATCCCTGTAGTTGCTTGTTTTTTAGGAGTATAATCTCTTCCCCAAGTACTAAATAATACTGGCTCGTTGTTGTCCATTCTTTTCAAGTCCACTAAATACAGTATTCCAAATACTAATATTAAAATAACTAATATTACTCCTACTACCATCCCGATTTTTTTCTTCATTTGAATCACCATTTTAACCTTTCAATATCTAAATTTATGATTTTACGTGTGGACAGCATTACTACATTTTGTCTACGCGTCATCTATTATTTAGACACTTTCTTTTTTGATTTTTGTTGGTGTTTTACATATATAATTGAAGAAATTATTGTAAGCAACAAAAATATTGATGAGACACTTAATAGCCATATATCTGATTTACTGATGTTATCATTTATTATTTCTGTTTCTATTGAATTTTGTCCTATTACATTCTGAACTTCCGAATTATCAACTTTATTATCCGTTGCCTCATTATTTTTTATCATTGAACTGTCAGTTGTTTCATCGTAATCAGTACTATCAGTTGCATTTTGACTTATATTTACTTCGTTTTCGATGTTTTGCTCTTGTTGTACCTCATTTTTTATTTCATTATTGTTTTGGATAGAACTAGATGTATTAGAACCACTATTTTCTTTATTATTATTTTCTCCTAATGTTCCATCTGACATATCTATCGCATCTGAAATACTTTGCTTGTTTCTAACATTTTTATTTGCTATAAATAACGTAATTCCTATTATGAAAAGCGATAAATTGCTTAACAACAATTTTAAACTATGTAATGCAGTATAATATTTCCATTGCACGGTTCCGTATTGGAATATTTAAAAGTTTAGCTATATCTTTAAACTTCATATCACACAAGATGTGTAAATTAACTATTTCTTTTTCTTGTGGGCTTAGCTTTTTTATTATTTTGTTATATGCGTCTTTTTCAATTATATTTTCAAGTTCTTTATCATCATAAGGAATATCAGCGATTTCATCTAAACTTACTTTATTTTTTTGTTTACGAATAAGATTTATCGATTCATTTTTTGTAAGTGTATATAGCCAACTTGCTTCATTGCTCGTTGGTAATTTATCAGTATTAAGATTATATATCTTTGTAAATACTGTTTGCATTATATCTTCACTATTTTCCTTATTTTTAAGTATAGAAAATGAAATAGCATAGATTAGTTTACTATATTTTTCATACAATTCATTGAAGCTTTTTTCTTTATCTCTGCTAAAATTGCTAAATATTTGGTGTAATTCTTTTTTATTTATACTTCTCACTTATCTTGCTCCCCTATTGTTATTTTTCTTGGTTAATTATTTTAGATATGTTTTACACTGAACGGCAACTTTACTTATCCTTTTGTGTATTCTCAATAGATTTTTTAAAATTTACCACAAAATATATTATAACTATTATTACATAAATATAATTAAAATAGTGAATGTTCAAATTTGTTAAGTAATTCGCCATAAACATTATATATTTCAGTATCATCGCTGTTGTAGAAGAATATGTTGCTAGGCAAAACATTTTAGAGTATTTTACTTTATTTTTTGTAATCAATTTGTACAAATAGCCTAATACTGATAAAACTAATATAGTATTAAAAGTTAGTGTTAATGAATTATCAATAAAGTCCTCTAAGAAGTTATACGCAAAATCATAAACTTCTTCAAATGATGCCGTTAAAAGATTTCTGGCTGCTATAATCGAAATAATTACTGTAAAAACGAGCTCAAAGATTGCTAAATACAAAATAGCATAACCAGACTTTTCTTCTATCATTTCTTTATATTTTTTACCAGTTATAGAATAATATATTTTTTTAAAAAAGTTAATTTTCTTCATTTCTTCCTCTTTTTTCTTTCAATTCACAAATTTAGTTAGAAAATTATAATATTTTTTTCAATTTACGAATTCAGCTTTAAATTGTAATTATTGGTCAACATTTTCTTTTTCTAGCTCTAGTAACATCTTTTTTCTTTCAATTCCACCTGCATATCCTGTTAAGCTTCCATTTTTTCCAATTACTCTATGACACGGTATTATAATGGAAATAGGGTTATGTCCAACTGCATTTCCTACTGCTTGTGCTGACATTTTTTCTTTGTTCATTTGTTTTGCTATTCTTTTTGCAATTTCTCCATAGGTAATTGTTTGTCCATAAGGTATTTCACATAGTATTTTCCATACTTTTTGTCTAAATTCTCCACCTTTTGGTGCGATTGGAATTTCTTTTATAGACGGCTTCTCTTTTTCAAAATATCTATCTAACCATTTTTTTGTGTTTTCAAAAACTTGCAAATTGTCTTTTGAAGTTAATTCTTGTTTTAATCCATTTAAATAATATTTTTGGTTTTCCATATATAATCCCACCAAGTTGTCTCCGTCACTTACTAGCATTAAGTTGCCTACTGGCGATTTATAATAGGTTTTATATAACATAGGACATTACCTCATTTTATTGAAATTAAAATCATATTAGTATTTTTCAATTTGCTTCTAGTACTATATTTTTTACATCTACGACATTATTTTTGTCATCTACTAATAACTTAAATATTTCTGGAGCATCATATTTTCTATCAATTATAATTTTATTGTTAAAACTTAAGCATTTATGTTTGTCTTCTTTTATATACTCTAATTTGCACCATCTCATAAGTAAAAATGTCATTGAAGAATCGTGAGTAAAAATGGCGATTTTCTTTCCTCTATTATTATTAACAACTTCTAAAAAGGCCTCTAACATTCTTTTAGTTACTTCTTTTCTGGACTCACCCTCTGAGTTTTTAATGTTTTCATCATAATATTGTTTTATGTGTATTTTTTCATCTTCTTGCAATATACCTAATTTTCTCTCATTAAATCTATCATCTATATGTATTACTAAATTTTTTCTTTCTGCTAAATATTTGGCTGTTTGTAATGAGCGTGCATAATTACTAGAAAAAATTATATCTGTATCTTCAAATTCTTTTAGCTTGCTTAGTTTTTCTGCTTTCTTTTCTCCCTCAATGCTGAGAATAATTTTTTCTCTTCTAGTTTGATAGTATTCGTTGTTTCTTGAATTATCTAATAATTTATTGTCTATTTTTTTAGAGTGCCTAATTAAATATACAGTTGTTAATGTATCCATTTTTCCTCCACTATTTCTTTTATTTATACAGCAAGTTTATAACTATACTAGAAATTTGTCAACTTGATTTTTACTCCAATTAAGCTTATTAAATCTACTGCTTGAAGCTCATTTATTATTGCTCCTTTTATATCATCAAGTGAAATTACTATACCCTCTATGTTTGAATTTGATAAGTCTATTCCCTTTAGACTTGTTTTAAAAAACTGTGCCTGCGTTAAATCTGCCTGTTCAAAAATAATGTTTTTTAACTTATTTTCTTGAAAACTACTATTTCTAAGCCCTGCATTGTTAAATATAACATTTTCAATACTTGCCATTGATAAATTGATATAGTTCATATTTGTTTCTGTAAAACTTACATTGTACATTCTACTGTCTATAAAATTGCATCCCGTTAATTTACAATTATTAAATTCACACCTTATAAAACTGCAACCTTCAAATGAGGTATTTGAAAAGTTACAATTTTTAAATTCCACATCAATAAAGCTATTTTTTTCTAAGTTACTACTTATTATATCTGTATAACATATTACCGATGTTTCTATAGTTATATCGTTTAACTCTATGTTTTCCGTTCTATATTCTTCTAATTCTATATTATTTACTTCATCACTTTTGTTTGTTTCTTCTAACAAATTGTCACATTTATTTAGTGTTGCAAAAAAGATTTTTTGTGGTTTTAATATTTTCATATTTTCTCCTATTTGATTTTTTACTGTATTATATCTCATATTTCATTCTTTTTTAAGCCTTTTTTACTTTCTTTTTCAAGTTCTTTTAAACTTTTCTTAGGTGTTGGTAAGTCTTCTGGCATCGTTCCTCCGGCTTCTTTAATTGCTTTTCTAACTATTTTTCCAATTTTATTATGAGTATCACAAGCTTTATTTTCTGTGTCAACCTTATCTCTTTTTAATCTTGCTTCTGTCTGCGTAATACGAAATAAGTTAGCAGCAAGTTCTTCACTACCCATATTGTCTAAAATATCTTCTCTATATCTTAATCCTTTTCTTTTAGCAATGTCATCAGCAGTTTCTCCATTGTACAATCCTCTATATCCTGCATTATGAAATCTATCAAAATTTTTTACTCCTGCATTTTTTGCTGTTTTATTAAGTGAATAGTTACCTTTTCTTGTTAAATCTCTTTGATAAAATCTTTTTGTTGTCTTTTTGCACCTGAGCCTATTTCCACCATTTTGTTGTTAACAACAAAATGGTCAACATCATTTATCCCAGCATTTTGGCAAGCTATTTTTGCTTTTTCAATTACTGCATCAAAATATCTCCAATCTTTATAGCCAAAATTTTTCATTAGTTCTCTTGCATACCAATATTCAATTCCGTTTTCATCAATATGCTTAATTTCTTCAAATGTTTGATTACTGTAATTTTCTCTCTTTTCGATTTTATTCATATATTCATCATCTCTTTTTTACTGATAGGTATTATATTACGTTTTTATATAAATTGCAATAGAATTACGAAAATTTGTTCAGTTTTTTTAATATTTATGATTGAATATATTTTTTAGACAAAAAAAGAAAAACCTTTCGGGGAAAAGAAATATTTTTTTTTTAATGTAAGTTATTAACCTACATTGCCAGTCAGCACAGTAATAATAAATAATTTTTTGAATTTTGCTTGATTTTCTATCATAGAATAGTCTATAATTAAATTAATAAAACATTAGTGTCCATAGCATTTTGCTATGTAAGTCATTAATAAATGGGAAAATCTGAAATATTGATTTTCTCCTTTTTAGATAAAAAAAATCAACCATTTTACTGATTGATTTTGTATTTATTTGCTCTATTGTATTATTGGTGCCAACGAAGTAGTTATCTACAACTTTTTTGGCTCTCTTGACGATTGATACAAATACCAATCCATTTATTAAAGTATATCATATTTTTATGAAATACAAGTAAAAAAATATTTTGAATAATATAGAGCAAAGATATAAAAAATAATATATTTATTTCAGATTATTTGTGTAACTGGAGTTATTTGTAAATGATTAGTTATATTGACACCATTAACATAAAATGATATAATAATTATGCTTGAAAACACTGAAAGGAGAATCTATCATGTTTAAGCGGAAAAAAGAACCTTGCTTTTTCTTTGAAGGGAAAAAACTAACCAAGTTAGATGAGTGCACAGTATACTGCCCACTTATGCCCGAAGAAGAGGAGGCTTGGAAAAAGCTGAAGCAATATCTAAAAGAAAATTCTCTTACAGTATGGTGTACATTCAATAGCTGGGATAATTTCTTGAACAGAACTATCTTAACAGGTAATGTTCATAATTTTATCAATTACTTGGAAAACTTCGCTAAGAGGTTTCCTTCAGAGATGTATCATCTTACTGATAGCGGGGATTTAAGGGTTGCAACAATTCAGTAAAACGCGAAGGAAGGCTATATTAAGTCTTCCTTTTTTTAGTGACGATGATTATGAGAAAAAAATCCAACACTTCATTAGACTAAATTTACAAATTTAATATTTTGGATAACCTAGACAACTTTATAGCCATTTCTAACATTTGTTGAATTATAATATTCCTTTTAGGAATTATATTGTTCATTAAATACAAGGCTGTTTGATTCTGTTCTTCCTTTGTCATTTCCATAATTTTAGACATTGCGAACATTAAAAGTTTATATTTGCAAAGTTTATAAGTGTACTTCTATATTATTCATCAATATATTTTATCATAGTATTAAATTTTATCTTTTTCGTAGCATAGCAGTTTGGTTTGTCATAAGTCCTAACCCCTATGAGTTATGACGTGCCATCATAACTCGGGGCTCTGCGAGATAATAAAATTTATTGGATTTTTTCAACAAAAAAATACCATCCTTTTCAGAATGATATTTGCTCTATCTGTTCTATTAGTTCGAACAGATACGTCATTGGTGCGGATGAAGGGACTCGAACCCCCACGCCGTTGGCACTGGTTCCTAAGACCAGCGCGTCTGCCAGTTCCGCCACATCCGCATTATTGCTGACAACGTATATTGTAGCACACAAAAAATACGATGTCAATAATAAGATGTAAAATTTTTGGAATATTTTTTTCGAGTCCTTGCTAGTTTGCTTTAAATTCTTTTAACCTTTCCTCTACTTCTACTGCTGACGACATTTTCAAAACCTCTTCTGTAATTTTTTCACATTTTTCTTTTTCTAAATTATTTATTGTCATTCTTGCCTTTAATAAGCTATTTGAATTCATTGAAAATTCGTCTAAACCTAATCCTATTAGAATTGGTATAAAAAGTGGGTCTCCTGCTGCTTCACCACACATTCCACATATTATGTTCGCAGAATGAGCTCCATCTATCGCCATTTTTATTAGTTTTATAACAGCTGGATGAAATTTTGTATATAATTTTGATATTTTTTCGTTTCCTCTTTCTACTGCAACTGTATATTGTATTAAGTCATTAGTTCCAATGCTAAAGAAGGCACATTCTTTTGCAAGTTTATCTGCTATTAAAGCTGCTGATGGAATTTCTATCATAATTCCTACTTTGATGTTTTTGTCATATTCTATATTCTCGCCATCTAACTCTTTTTTGCAATCTTCTAGTACTTTTTTTGCATCTCTTAATTCATCTATAGATGAAATCATTGGAAACATTATTTCTATTTTTCCAAAAGCACTTGCTCTTAAAATTGCTCTTAGTTGTGTTTTAAATAATGGCAAGTTATCTAAGCATAATCTAATTGCTCTATATCCTAAAAATGGATTTGCATCTTTTTCTAGTTTTAGATACTTAAGCTCTTTGTCTCCTCCAATATCCAATGTTCTAATAATTACTTCTTTGCCATTCATTTTTTCTGCCACACTTTTATATACTTCAAATTGACTTTCTTCTGTTGGCATTGTATCACTATCCATATATAAAAATTCGCTTCTAAACAGTCCTATACCTTCTGCCGTATTTTTTATTGCTAATTCTACATCTTTTAATATTCCTATGTTTGAATATAAATGTACTTTAGTTCCATCTTTTGTTACAGTTTTTTCGTTTTTATATTTTTCTAATTCTAATTTTTCTACATTTAGTTCGTTTTGTATAGCTAATAATTTTTGTTTTTCTTCTGGTGTTGGGTTTATATATATTTCGCCAAGTATACCATTTATTGCAACGGTTTCTCCGTCTTTTAATATGTTTGTAATGTTATCTACTTTTGTAATAGCTGGAATACTATGTGTTCTTGCCATTATTGATGTATGCGAATTTTCTCCTCCAATTTCTGTAATTATTCCAGATACATTTTTAAAATCTAGTTTTGCTGTTTCAGAAGTGGTAAGTTCTGTTGCTACAATTATTGTATTTGGCTTTAGATTACTCAAATCTACATTTTTTTCATTTAATAATTTAGCTAATACCCTGTTTTTTATGTCTATAATATCTCTTGCTCTTGAAGCCATATATTCATCATCCATATTTTGAAAAATTTGTGCAACATTATTAAATCCAACTTCTACTGCATACTCTACATTATATTTATCATTTTTTATTATGTTTTCTGTTTCAGTAATAAGAGTTGGGTCTTGTACAATCATCAAATACGCCTGCATTATATCTGCTTCTGTACCACTAATGTTTTTTAGTTGTGCTTCTGTTTCACCAGCAACTTCATTTAAAGCCATATGAAGTCTTTCTAATTCGTGTTCTATTTGTTCATTTTCTATTGTTTTTTTATCTACATTTCTTTCTACTTTTTTTAAAACTACTACATTTCCAAGTCCTATACCACTTGAAACACCTTTTCCTTTAAGCATATATATCCTTCCTTATTCACCAAAATTATTTTTAAAATCTTTTACTATTTCTGCTAGTGCTTCGTTTTCGTCTTCTCCGTCACATTCTATTTCAATTTCTGTATTGTATTTTATTCCTGCTGACATAATGGCAAGTATTGATTTTGCATCAACTACTTTTCCATTTACATTTAATTTTATTGAACTTTTAAATGAAGCAGCCTTTTTGGCAAGTTCGCCAGCTGGTCTTGCGTGTAATCCTGTTTCATTTTTTAATATAACTTTTTCTTTTACCATTTTGCTAACCTTCCTTTCTTAGTTTGCTTTTAGAGTTTTTTTATTATTGTATAAGAAAAATCGTTATTTTTAACGATTTTTCCATATACAATAACTTTGAACCTTAAGTTATTAGAGCAAAGCAAAAGCCTTATATTTTACCTTTGCTACACAGTTTCCCCTTGTGAAACAACTCCTTTATATTCTGGTAAATTCTTTTTTAATTTTGCCATAATTAGTGTAGAAACTATTGCTCCTACTGCTATAGCTAATAAATATTTTACTGGATGTCCTATTGTTGCTATTACAAATATTCCACCGTGTGGTGCCATTAGTGTACAATTAAACCACATTGAAAGCGCTCCTGTAACTGCTGAGCCAACTACAAATGCTGGTATTGTTCTTAATGGGTCTGCTGAAGCAAATGGAATTGCTCCCTCTGATATAAATGATAAGCCCATAATGTAGTTTACATATGCTGCTTGTTTATCTTTTTTAGGAATTTTCTTTGGGAATGCTGTTGCTAAAAATGCAATAGCTAGTGGTGGTACCATTCCTCCAGCCATAACTGCTGCCATTATTTCGTATTGTCCTGATGCAAGCATTCCTGTTCCAAATGTATATGCTGCTTTATTAACAGGTCCTCCTAAGTCTACTGCCATCATTGCCCCTAATATTGCTCCTAATACAACTTTGTTTGCACTGCTCATTGAAGATAAGTAATTGTTTATTGCTGTGTTTATTGCTGCTACATAAGGGTTTATAAGTAGCATAAATAGTCCAATTAAAAATACTCCAAATACTGGATATATAAGAATAGTTTTTATTCCCTCTATACTACTTGGCAGATAACTGCATAACTTTTTCAAGCCCAGTACGATGTATCCTCCAACGAAACCTGCAATTAGTGCTCCCAAGAAGCCTGAACTTACTAAGGTAATATCTCCATTTGATAATGATGCAAATGTTGTACCTTGTACGGCTAAAATTCCACCGACAAAGCCAACAACTAATCCTGGCCTATCTGCAATACTCATAGCAATATAGCCTGCTAAGATATATAGCATTACATTAAATGCTGCATTTCCTACTGTTTTAAAGAAAGCTGCTATAGGTGTGTTCATACCGAAGTTTGAAGGATCTATTGAATAATCATCTAGCAAGAATGAAAGTGCTATTAAAATTCCTCCACCTACAACGAATGGTAACATATGAGTTACACCATTCATTAAGTGCTTATATATTTGAGTTCCTATTTTTTCTTTTCCCTCATTATCATCCATATTTGCATTTTTATTGTTTGAATGATATGTTTTAGCATTTGGTGATAATATATGTTCTATTAAGTCTTTAGGTTTATTTATTCCGTCTGCAACTTTTGAAGTTACTATCTTCTTGCCATCAAACCTTGATAAATCTATTTTTGTGTCTGATGCTATAATTATTCCTTTTGCATTTTTTATTTCTTCTTTTGTGAATTTGTTTTTTACTCCTGATGCTCCGTGCGTTTCTACTTTAACTTTATAACCTAATTGCTCACCCATTTTTTCTAATGATTCTGCTGCCATATATGTGTGTGCAATACCTGTTGGGCAACTTGTTATTGCTAATATATCATATTGATTGCTTGAGCCCTTTTCTGCTCCTAGTTTTTCATTTTCTGCTTTATTTATACACTCTAAAAATTCTTTTGGAGTTTTTGCATTATATAAAGCTTTTCTAAATTCTGTATCCATTAGTAATGTAGATAATCTGCTTAGTACATCTAAATGAACATTGTCTTCAGTATTTGGTGCAGCTATTAAAAATAGCAATTTAGCTGGGCTTCCATCTAATGATTCAAAATCGACTCCATCTGGTACTACCATTGCAGAAAGTCCTGGTTTTGAAACTGCATCAGTTTTGCCGTGTGGAATTGCTATTCCTTCACCAATTCCTGTGGTTCCCTCTCCCTCTCTTTTTAATACTACTTGTTTGTACTTGTCTTTATCCTTGATGTTTCCGTTTTCCATCATTAAATCTACTAACTTGTCAATAGCTTCTGCTTTACTATTTGCACTTGTATGTAGACTGATAGCTTTTTCGCTGAGTAAATCTGTAATTCTCATTTTTCCTATCATTCCTTTCTCAAGGCATAAATTAGTTTAAAAATAATTAAATTCAAAAATTGAACTTGTAATTATCCTCAACCATTTTCCCCTTTCTTTTGTATTTTTATATATAACTATTTTATAGTTAACTAAGTTTTTTATAGTTGATTAAAAATAGAATCAACCTCTTCTTTGGTTGCAAGATTTACTGAAAAAGCACTTGCACTTCCTGCTGACACTCCCATTTTTAATGCATATTCATAATCTTTAGTTTTATAATATCCTGCCAAAAAACCTGCTACCATAGAGTCTCCTGCTCCGACTGTATTGATAACTTGTCCTTTTGGTGCTTCTGAAAAGTATGTTTCTCCCTCTTTTGTTATAAGTATTGCTCCGTCATTTCCTAATGATACTAAAACATTTTGTGCTCCCATTTCTTGCAATGTTTTTGCTGAATTTATTATATCTTCTTTTGTATGTATATTACATTTTACTGTTTCTTCTAATTCTTCTTTATTTGGTTTTATTAAAAAAGGGTTATACTTTAACACATTTATAAGTAAATCTTGTGTAGAGTCCACTATAAATGTAATACCTTTCTCTTTTAATATTTTGCATATTTTTTCGTATATATTATTTTCTAAGTTCTTAGGTATGTTTCCTGATAAAATAACAAAATCGCTTGCAATCATATTGCTTATTTTTTTTAATAATTCGTCAATATTTTCCTTTGTAATTTGTGGGCCCATTCCATTTAGAGCTGTCTCTTCTACTTTATTATTGTTAAGAGAACTAATCTTTACATTGATTCTTGTTATTCCTTCTTTTACTTTAACAAAGTCTGTTTTTACTCCTTGTGCTTCTAACTTTTTAATTAGCTCTTCTCCTGTAAAACCTGCTACAAACCCAAGTGCAGTATTTTCAATTCCTAGATTTTTTAGTACTATAGAAACATTAAGGCCCTTGCCTCCTGGTAATATTGTTTCCGTTTTTGTTCTATTTATTTCACCAGTTTTAAAATTTTCTACCTGTGTTATATAATCTAATGCAGGATTAAATGTTATTGTATAAATCATTTTTTCCTCCTTGATTGGAATTCTATCATACATATTTTTATTTTACAATACTTTTTCTATTTTTTGTAAATGTTCAGTTTCTGGATAATAGTGTTTTTCTTTATCTAGGCACTATTATCCAGTAACAATGTTCATTATTTGCTCCTCTGTAATTTTTCCTTGTCTTAATATATGAGGTACTCCATCTATAACTTGCACAATTGTAGAAGAAATTCCAATTTTGCTAGGTCCATCATCTATAAAGTAATCTACTTTTCCTTCAAAGTCTTTCATAATATCTTCCATATTAGTTCCACTAGGTTTTCCAGAAATATTGGCACTTGGAGTTGCTATTGGAACACCTGCATACTCTATTAGTTTGAGTGCAATTTCGTTTGATGGCATACGAACTCCTACTGTATTTGAGTTTGCTGTAACAATGTTTGGTACTATATCTTTCTTTTTTAATATTATTGTAAGTGGTCCTGGAAAAAATTCTCTTATTAAAGCTTTTTCTAAATCTGTTATATCTTGTGCAATTTCATTTATCATATCTGTGCCATTTACTAATAGGCTTATTGGCTTATTTAGTGGTCTTTGCTTTACTTCATATATTCTTTTTACTGCATTTGCACTTAAGCCATTTGCGCCTATTCCATATACTGTTTCTGTGGGAAATACTACTACTCCACCTTGCTTTATAGTTCTAGCTACCTCTTTTAATTTTGTATAATCTATTTTTTCTTTAAAATCTAAATAATTTTGCATTTTGCTTCCTCTTTCTGTTAATGCATTAACATTCAACTTGCTATATATTATCATATTGTAAATTAAAATTCTAGGATTTGTATAAACTTTTATTGCTACTGCGTTACTTAATAATGTTTTTGTAGCAATTTACATAATTTTT
>CALXRZ010000033.1 GCA_944391015.1 uncultured Clostridia bacterium
AGATGGTTAGCTAGAATAAAAATAGTGCTTCTAGGGAAATTTTTTTGTTAGCTAACCATCAGTAATTTCCTATACATTGTAATTTTAATAATTCTAGCAACAGTAACAATAAATGCAGCATTTGGAGAGGGAGGAATAATAAAGAAAGCACAGCAAGCCAAGGAACTAACAGAAAATGCAGTATATCAAGAGCAAGAAAAATTAAATAGCCTAGTGGACGAATATGCAAATATAATGGCGGAAGCTCCAGAAGTACCAGATCCAGAGCCAGTGGTAAACGAAGTAGATCCAGAACCAGATCCTGATCCGGAGCCTGAGCCAGGAGATCCAAGTGAAGTAGAACAAGCAAAAAATGATCAAACAGTATTTGATACAAAAACACCAATACAAGATGAAAAAGGTAATACCATAGTTGTACCAGAAGGATTTAAACTTGCAAATGATTCAGGAGATACAGTACAGCAAGGAATAGTAATAGAGGATGCGTTTTCAGAGGATGCAAATGTGCGTGGTAGCCAATATGTGTGGATACCAGTAGGAAAATTCATAAAAGATGATGGAACAGAAAGTAATGAAATAGTGCTAGGAAGATATACATTTAATAGATCTAATGGAACCCCAACATTACAACAAGCAGCATATACTGAAGAAAGCCCAACTAATTATAAGCAAAGTGTAGTAATAGATTCATACTTTTCTGAGCTATCAACATATCGAGTAGGAACAGCAAGTTCTGGTAGAGATGGATTAAATGCAACAGCATATGATTTAGAAGCATGGGTAAATAGTGTAAAAGCAAATGGAGGATATTATATAGGAAGATATGAGGCAAGCTATGCTAGTGGAAGTAGTACAAGCGATTATAAAGCTGCAAGTAAAGTATCTGAACATTTTGCAAATAGTATGAACTATGTACCAGGAACATTGTGGAATTGGATTAGTCAGTTAGATGCATCAAAAGTTGCAATAAACACATATAAGAATAGTAGTAATGGTGTAAGAAGTGATTTAATGAATAGTTATGCATGGGATACAGCGATAGTGTATATACAAGAAGCAGGAAATACAAATTATGCAAATAAAACAAGTGTAAATAGTAGTTTAGCAAATACAGGAAAGAATAAAGATGAAGTGTGTAAAATAAATGATATGGCATCAAATTGTATTGAGTGGACAACAGAATACTCTAGTGACGCCAACGGCTACCATGCTTACCCTTGCGTGGATAGGGGAGGTTCTTACATCTACAGTAACTATTTCACGGCTTTCCGTAACGACGTCTATGCTACTTACAGCGACTACGGCATTTCCTTCCGCCTCAGCTTATACCTAGTGTAGGACTGTGCGCTGATGGAAGAATAGAGAAGAAGGAAGAAAGAAAAAAATAGAAATAAAGAAGTAGTGTGGAAGGACACATTACTAGCGAACGGAGTACGCTAGTAAGGAGGAAAATTTTATTCGCACAGGAAATGGGAAAAGAATTTTACCATTTTCTGCAAGAATAAAATTTTCCCCTTACAGGAGCGTCCTGGCGCCATTTCTGCATTTCAGGGGTTTTCATTAAAAATGGCGCCACTAAAAATAATAAATTAATAGGTGGTGTATAAAAATGGCATTTAGTCAAATGTTAGAAATATTAAAAGAAAAGGAAAAAGAGAACATAGTATTTGTAAAGTTAGGAACATTTTATGTAGCAGTAGGAGAAGATGCAGTATTAGTTCATAAAAAATTAAATTTAAAATGTACATGCTTTAAACTAAACATATGCAAAGTAGGTTTTCCAGTTATAGCACTAGAAAAATATGTGGAAAAATTAAATGAAATAAAATATGGATATGTAATATATGATTATGATGCAGAAAAAGTTGAACTTAAAGAAATATATAGAAAAAAAGGTAAAAGTAATAAAGAAACAGAAAAAAGTATAAATTGCTTGTTATGTGATGGAGATGTGAATAAAAGGTATGCAAAACAAGATAAATACTTATTAGCATTAAATAAACTTCTTGAAGATGAAAGAAGCAAAAGACATGTGGAAAATAAAAACATGTAAAATGCAAAAAATAAATAAAATATAAGAGGTTAAAAATGAAGCAAGAAGAATTACTAATAATTATACCTAAAATAGAAAAATACATAGAATACATATTAAATATGTTAATAAAATTACCACGAGTAGAAAAGTTTAATATAGGAAGCGAGTATAAAAAAAGTGTATATAACTTGTTAAAAAATGCAATATATATAAATAAAGTAGGGAATAAAATAGAATATTTAAATACAATAGATGCAGAATTAGTATTAGAAAGAATATATTTAAGAATAATGTATAGCAATAAGTGGATAGATGAAAAAAAGTTTAAAGTATCGATGGAACAAATATCAGAAATAGGTAAAATAGTAGGAGGCTTAATAAAATACTATGCCAAAAACAATAAGAAATGAATTTGATAAAAAGCTAAGTTATGAAAGTTTAATGAAAGCACATAAATTAAGTAGACGAGGTAAAGGTTATAGGAAAGAAACCATATTATTTAATTTAAAACAAGAAGAATATATAATGTGGTTATATAATAAATTAAAAGAAGGAACATATAAACATAGTGGCTATACAGTGTTTTATGTAACAGAGCCAAAGTTAAGAAAAATAGAAAAAAGTATATATTTGGATAGAATAGTACATAGATGGGTTGTGGATAATTTTATAGAACCATACTTTGTACCAACATTTATAGAAACAAGTTATGCATGTTTAAAAAATAAAGGGATGCATAAAGCATGTTTAGATGTACAAAATACAATGAAACATTTAGAAAGAAAATGGGGAGAATATTACATATTAAAAATGGATGTAAGAAAATATTTCCAAAACATAAATAAAGACATATTGTATAGAATACTATTACGAAAAATACAGGATAATAAATTACTATGGCTATTAAAAGAAATAATATATTCAAATGAAGGAAAAACAGGACTAGCAATAGGAAACTATACATCGCAAATGTTTGCAAATATATATTTAAATGAGGTAGACCAATATATAAAAAATAAATTACACTGTAAATACTACTTTAGATATTTAGATGATAGCATATGTATGTATAGAACAAAGGAAGAAGCAAAAGAGGCATTAAAAGAAATACAAAAATTTCTTGCAGAAAATTTAGAATTAGAGTTAAATGAAAAAACACAAATATTTAAAAGCAAACAAGGGGTAAATTTTTGTGGATATAAAATAAATCAATATAGGTTAAAAATACGAGATAGACGGAAAAAGAAAGTTAAAAAATAAAATAAAAGAATTAAAATATAAAATACGAACAGGAGAAATAAATAGTAAAGAAGCAAAAAAATATTTGTGTGGGCATTTTGGATATATAAAATATGCAAATGTAAAAAATTTAACAGATAAGTTATTTGAAAGTATATAATAAATTAATAAAATATGCTGTATAAATAAATATAGTAAATAAGAAATATAAACATAGGGATAAATCAAAAACTCTAGTAACGCCAACAACAACAATGCTAACCCTTGCGTGAATAGGGGAGGTAATTACAACAACAGTAACAATTACACGGCTAACCGTAACAACAACAATGCTACTAACAGCAACAACAACATTTCCTTCCGCCTCAGCTCTAATATTATTCCAGATTATATGTTTTACGGAATATATACAGTGAAGTATTAGATATTAAAGGGATTTATTCCTTCCTATGAGAATATATTTTAAAATATAGTTTTAATATTGCATAAGGTAGTATAAAAAATATAAAATATTTTAAAAATTCTCTAAAAAGGTAAACAAGAATCAATAAGCTATATATTAGTAGGCACAGGATGCAGAATATATGTAGCTTATGCTTATATATATTTAGGTACATAATAAAGTATAAAAATATAATTTTTTAAATAATAATAATTTAAATATATAAAACAAGGCTGTGAAAAAGTGAATATAATAATATTGTATGGGCAAATAATAGATAATATAGATTTTAAATTTATATATAATAAATATGCCAAAAGTTTGGAAAAAAAGAATAAAACATCAATAGCAAAATGCAGAATAGAATTAGAAAATGGAAGTATAGTAAAAATGTATGGCTATGATGAAATAGCAGACTTTATGTATAGAAAATTACAGAAAAATAATAGCATATTAATAGAAGGAAGCCTAGATAGTAATGGAGATGTAGAATGTAAAACAATTATTAGTATAAACCAATAAGCAATTATTTTTTTGAATATCTATGACGCAATTGCTAAAAAATATTACATATGCTTATTTTACAAAAAATATAAACAGTAACTATTATATAGCATTTTAACATATTAATATAAAACATATATTGAAATATAAATAATATTGATATATAATTTATTTGAAAAAACACATAATTAGGAGGAAAAAGTTTATGTTAAAAGAAAAGCTATTAGAAGATTTAAAAAATTGTATGAAAAATAAAAATGTAGTTAGAAAAAATGTAATACAAATGGTAAGAGCAGCAATTTTACAAGTAGAAAAGGATAATAGCATCACACTAGATGATAATCAAATAATAGATATAATTGCAAAAGAATCTAAAAAAAGAAAGGACTCTTTAGACGATTATGAAAAAAGTGGCAGACAAGATTTAATAAATGAATTAAAAGAAGAAATAGACATCTTAGCAGAATACTTACCAAAACAATTATCTATGGAAGAAATTGAAAAAATAGTTAAAGAAGTAATAGAAGCAGAAGGTGCAACATCTATGAAAGACATGGGAAAAGTAATGAAATCTGCAAAAGAAAAAATAGGACCTGCCTCAGATGGTAGAACAATAAATGAAGCAGTAAAAAAATTACTAGCTTAATGCAAAATATATATTGACAAAACAACATTTATATAATATAACATATTCAATAAAAAAGGGAGTAGCTTGATAAATTATTAGCCAACAACACAAAAATGGTTAATAGCCTAAAAATTGGGTAAGCAAGACTTTTTTAGATTTATAATTGGTATTTAAAAATAAGTGCCTAAAATATAAATTTAAAAAAGTCTTTTATTTTTTGCAAACTAATTGTATAATTATTTTAGCATTGCAAAAAATAAGAAAAAAATACATATACTCAATAGCCTTTTAGAAAGTATAAAAAGAAAAAGGCATGTTTTACTTAAAATTTAATTAAGAGGAGAGAGAAACTTGGAAAAAAATTGGTTTAACAAAGAAGTAAATGAAGTTGAAAAAGAATTGAACACTAATTTAGCAAATGGACTTACACCAGCAGAAGTGGAAGAAAAAAGAAATGAATACGGCTTTAATGAATTAAAAGCAAAAAAGAAAAAAAGCCTATTCGTAAAGTTTTTAGAACAGTTTAAAGACTTTATGATTATTGTCCTAATTATTGCAGCAATAGTATCTGGAATAGTAGGATATATGGAAGGAGAAGGAATAACAGACTCTATTATTATCCTTATAGTTGTAATTGTAAATGCAATAATAGGGGTGGTACAAGAAAGCAAAGCAGAAAAGTCATTGGAAGCACTTCAAAAACTAAGTTCACACGTAGCAAAGGTTGTACGTAATGGAAAAGTAGAAGTTGTAGCTTCAAGAGACCTAGTACCAGGAGACATAGTTGTATTAGATACAGGAGACTATGTGCCAGCAGATTTAAGAATAATAGAAGGTGTAAATTTAAAATCACAAGAATCTTCGCTTACAGGAGAATCTGTACCAGTAGATAAAAATTCAGAGGTTATAGCAGACGAAAAGGTTGGAATTGGAGATAGAACCAATATGCTTTTTTCATCTTCACTAATTACCTATGGAAGAGGAAAAGGTATAGTAGTAGAAACTGGCATGAATACAGAAGTTGGTAAAATTGCAACTATTATAAATGATACAGAAGGAACTGCAACACCACTTCAAATTAAATTAAACAAACTTGGAAAAACACTTGGTATAGCAGCATTAGCAATATGTGTTTTAATATTTATTATAGGTATTGCTTATGGAAAAGATATAATAGATATGTTTATGACAGCAGTAAGCTTAGCAGTTGCAGCAATTCCAGAGGGACTAGCAGCTGTGTCTACTATAGTTTTAGCTATAGGTGTTCAAAGAATGGTAAAGAAAAATGCCATAATCAAAAAGCTTCCAGCAGTAGAAACATTGGGAAGTGCTACAGTTATATGTTCTGATAAAACAGGAACTTTAACACAAAACAAAATGACTGTGCAAAAAGTATTTGCAGACGGAAACTTAAGCAATGTAGAGGATATTACTACAATAAATAATAGTTTAGAAAAACTAATGTATACAAGCACTTTATGTAATGACACAAAAATAGGAGAAAACAACAATTTAACAGGTGACCCTACAGAAACAGCATTAATAGATTTAGGATTTAAAATTAAATTTGATATTGAAAATACTTTAAAATTGCAAAGAGTAAAAGAATATCCATTCGATTCTGACAGAAAGCTAATGACTACAGTAAATAAAGTAGGAGATAAGTATATAGCATACACAAAAGGTGGAATTGATGAGCTTTTAGCAAAATGTACAAAATATGAAATAAATGGAGAAATAAAGGATAACCTAAATGAATACAAAGCTACAATAGAGAAATACAATATAGAAATGGCAAAAGATGCATTAAGAGTTTTGGCAATGGCATATAAGGAACTAGATCATGAACCAACAGATGAAGAAATGAAAAATATAGAAAGTGACTTAATATTTGTCGGTATGGTTGGTATGATAGATCCACCAAGAGAAGAAGTTAAAGCAGCTGTTGCAAAATGTAAAACAGCAGGAATAAAAACTGTAATGATAACAGGAGATCACAAAATTACAGCAGTTGCAATAGCAAAAGCACTTGGAATATTAGAAAATGAAAACGAGGCAATAACTGGAGCAGAACTCGAAGAAATGTCTGATGAAGATTTAACTAAAAATATTAGACAATATTCAGTATATGCAAGAGTGTCACCAGAACATAAAGTACGTATAGTAAAAGCTTGGCAAGCAAACGGCGAAATTGTTGCTATGACAGGTGATGGTGTAAATGATGCGCCTGCACTAAAAACAGCAGACATTGGTTGCGCAATGGGAATAGTTGGTACAGATGTATCTAAAGAAGCAGCAGATGTAATACTAACAGACGATAACTTTGCAACAATAGTATCTTCGGTAGAAGAAGGTAGACGTATATATGACAATATTCTAAAAGCAATTCAATTTTTGCTTTCAAGCAATGTTGGCGAAATAGTAGCACTATTTATAGCAATACTAATTACACCTTGGATTAGCAGTACATTTGGTATAGATGTAAATTTAATTGAAGTATTACTTCCAATTCATATATTATGGATAAACTTAGTTACAGACTCGCTTCCTGCTTTAGCACTAGCAGTAGACCCAGCAGAAGACGATGTGATGAATAGAAAGCCAAAAAAACAAAAAGGAATTTTTACAAAAGGAATGACTTGGAGAGTGGTATACCAAGGCTTTATGATAGGTCTTCTTACATTAGCAGCTTTTATAATAGGACTTGCAACACCTGATGACCAGCTTCCAGAGATGGTTAGAATAGATAATGCGATATATAGTGTAGACGAAGTAGAAAACCTAGAAGAAGCTCTAGCAAACGGAGCAGAAATAGTGGAGAAGCAAGAAGTTAAAGTAGAAATTGGTCAAACAATGGCATTTGTAACTTTAGCATTTTCAGAACTTGTACACGTATTTAACATTAGAAATAACAGAAAATCAATCTTAAAAACCCATCCATTTAACAACAAAGTGTTACTTGGTGCAATTACAATTTCAGCTATGCTTATGTTAATAATACTATTTATACCAGCATTAAGACACATATTTAGTATACCAGTTTTACCAATGAACAATGTACTTGAAATAATAGGATTGGTATTGGCACCACTTGTAATAGTAGAAATATTCAAATTATTTAAAATAAATGCATCTAAAGATGAAGTGTAAAATATTAGGTCCAATTCACAAATTTTATTTTTGTGAGGTGGACCTAAATTACGCATTACTAGATTTTTATGATACAAACCAAAGGAAGTATGTATATTTAAAGAATTTTTTTGTTCCTTGGCGAAAGCACCTCTCTTATGATAAAAAGAAAAATAAATTTTCTTTTTATCGTATGAAAGGTGCTCCAAATCGCACTCGCTTCAAGAAGCTCGTTTGGTCGCTTACGCGTCACTACAAAAATTCCTTAAATATACATATTTCCTTTGGCTTAAAACTTAAAGATATTAACTAGTAACAAGCATACAAAAATAAAAGTTAAAAACTATTGATAGATGAGCAAAAATTTGATAAAATGTGAGTGGAAAAAACATTAGCATAAAAAATAGGAGCACGATAAAATGTACCATATAGATATAATAGGAATGAGAAAAAAACGAGATTTAAAAATTGTGTATGCAATCATAATAGTTTCAGTTATTTTAGCAATATGCTGTATTGGATACATTATGCATAATAAAAAAGCAACATTACTTGCCTCAAACAGTAATGCAATTATAGAAGAACAAACCGATAACATTATATCTGAAGAACAAAAAAATACAGCCGAAAACGTAGTTACGCAAAAAAGCGAAGAAGAAATAAATGCAGAGAAAGAATTTATCAATCAAATAAAGAATATATATAATGGAGAAGAAGGAAAAAGAGTATTTTTAACCTTTGATGATGGACCTTCGGAAACAGTCACACCAAAAATACTAGAAATATTAGATAAATATGATATAAAGGCAACTTTTTTTGTACTAGGTTGTAATGTTAAATCACATCCAGAAATAGTAAAGCAAGCTTATGAGGCAGGACATTATATAGCCAACCATGGATATTCACATAAATATAGCAAGATTTATGAAAGTGCAGATACAGTTTTAAAAGAATACAATAAAGCAGAATCAGCTATAAGAGACGCACTAGAAGATGTAACATACTCAAGTTATTTATTTAGATTTCCCGGAGGTGCATATGGAGGTCCATATGAAGAAATAAAAGAGAAAGCAAGAAAAAAATTAAATGAGGAAGGTGTGGCATACCTAGATTGGAGTGCACTTACATATGATGCAGCAGGAGCAGATACAAAGGAAGAAATATTATGCAATTTGAAAGAAACAATGAATGGTTGGGATAATGTTGTTATTCTAATGCATGACGCACCAGATAAAAAAGTAACTTACGAAACATTAGAGGATGTAATTGAATATTTACAAGAAAAAGGTTATGAATTTAAAAATATATATGACTTGATGTGAAAGCGTGGAAAAAAGGGAGGAATAAATATGTATGATGTCATAGTAATAGGCAGTGGGCCTGCAGGAATATCTGCAAGTATATATCTAAAAAGAGCACAAAAAAATGTATGTATAATAACAGATGGAAATTCGGCATTAAAAAAAGCTAAAAAAATAGAAAATTATTATGGTGTGGAGCCTATCTCAGGAGAAGAACTATATAGCATTGGGTTAAAACAAGCCAAAAAATTAGGAATTCCAATAGAAGAAGATGAGGTAACTAATATATCCTTGGACAGAAATTTCGTTGTAAGAACAGTAAACAGTGAATATGAAGCAAAATATGTGGTAATTGCAACAGGAACAAATAGAACTGCACCTAAAGTAAAGGGACTAAAGGAATTTGAAGGAAAAGGAATTAGCTATTGTGCTATTTGTGATGGCTTTTTCTATAAAGATAAAGATGTAGCAGTAGTGGGAAATGGTAATTATGCGATACACGAAGCAGAAACTTTAAAATTAGTTGCTAAATCTGTAACAATTTTAACAAATGGCAAAAAAATGATTGAAAATAGAGATACATCAGATTTTGAGGTTGATGAAACACCAATTAGAGAATTTAGAGGAAATAATGTAATAAATGAAGTAGAATTTGAGAATAATAATACTAAAAAGGTAGATGGAGTATTTATTGCCATAGGTACTGCCTCAAGTGTGGACTTAGCAAGAAAAATAGGAGCAGTTATAAAAGGCAACAACATAGTTACAAATGAAAATATGCAAACTACAGTAAGAAAGTTATATGCTTGTGGAGATTGTACCGGAGGACTATTACAAGTTAATAAAGCAGTATACGAAGGTGCAATAGCTGCACTTGATATAATTAAAGACTTGAATACAAATGAAGAATAAGGCATTATTTAAATAAAAATATAAATTTAGGAGGTAAAATTTATGTCAGTTATAACATTAAACAAAAATAATTTTGAAGAAGAGGTAACAAATTCAGACAAGACAGTATTAATAGACTTCTGGGCTAGTTGGTGTGGACCTTGTAGAATGATGTCGCCAGTTATTGATGAAATAGCAGAAGAAATGGAAGGAAATATAAAAGTAGGAAAAATAAACATAGATGAAGAAAGAGATTTAGCTATACAATATGATGTAATGAGTATACCAACATTTATAGTATTTAAAGGCGGTAAAGAAGTTGGAAGAAGTGTTGGAGTACAAGATAAAGAAGAAATAAAGGGAATGCTTAAATAGGGCATTCCTTTTTTTCACAGACTGTAAACTTGTCGGTCCCCACCTTAAGTCTTTCAACAAAAAATAAAAAAGACATTCTGCTACTTAAATAAAAAATTTTCGTATAGAAAAAAGGCCTTTTCATATAATTTTTCGACAAAAAAGTAAAATTAATGATAAAATTTTGTCGAAAAAAGTAGAAAAGCCATTGCTTGCATAATTTTTGGAAAATTCCAAGAGAAACAATGACTTAGAAAAAATGGGAGGTAGTAAGATGAGTGAGTTACAGGAAAGAAGATATAAAGAAGTAACACCAGAGGAGACAGTTAAAAGATTAAAAGAATTATTAAAAAAGATTGGTATTGAAGTAGTTGAAACGTGGTCGGATGAAAGTAGTGTTGGCACATATTCTTTAAGAGTAGCAATTAAAGGAACAGATATTGGTCAAAATGGAAAAGGTATGACAAAAGAGTTTGCTATGGCAAGTGCGTATGCAGAGTTCTTTGAAAGATTTCAAAATGGTGTATTTAGATTTAGAATGGAGAAACCAACTGCCGAGTTACCTTTTTCTAATGCACCAGATGAAAAGCATTTATCTGTAGAAGAAGCAATGCAAGGCAATAATAGCTTTTTTCAATATATTTTACAGGAAAATGGAAAAGAAAACTGCACTAAAGAAGAAAAAATAGAATATATAAAAGAAATTTTAAATGAAAAATCAAACTTGGTAGAAAAAGAAGATTATTTGTATTTACCATACTATAGCGTAAAAAATAAAGATATAGAATATGTGCCAGATAGGCTATTTAGTTATCTTTATGATACTAATGGAATGTGCGCTGGAAACTCTAAAGAAGAGGCTTTGATTGAAGGATTGTCAGAAATTTTAGAAAGATATGCCGGAACAAAAATGGTTAAAGAAAAAATTACCTTACCAGAAATACCAATGGAGTATATAGAAAAATTCCCTAAAGTCAAGAAAATGGTGGATAAACTAAATAAAAATACAGAATACTACTTTAGATTAGTAGATTGCTCTTTTGGAGGAAAATATCCTGTAGCAGGGTTGTATATATTAGAAAAAAACACAGGAAAATTTGGATTTAGATTAGGTGCTCATCCAGACTATGGAATAGCAATGGAAAGATGCTTTACAGAAGCAGCTCAAGGTAGAGATATATACGAATATGCAGAAACATGTATATTTGACTTTTACGAGGGAGAGAAAACAGAAGATAGAAATATAACAGAATACATATTTACTCATTTTGCAGCAACTCCATATCAAGTAATAGGACCAAAGTCAGAATATAAATTTACAGAAATGCCAGATGTATCAAATTTAGATAATAAAACAATATTAAAGAACTTAGTAAATACAATACTAACTGAAGGCAATGACATACTTGTAAGAGATGTATCTGTACTTGGATTCCCAGCATTTAGTATAGTAATACCAGGAATGAGCGAAGAAACCTTTGATCCTAAAGCATCACATTTTAACTTGTTTGTTACAATGCAAGCACTTATGAAAGACTTAAACAACATAACAAATAGTAATCTACAAGAAGTTATAAAAATAATGGAAACAATAGTAAATGAAATAGGGTACGAAAAGTTATCATTACTAATAAGCTTAAAAGATACAAGCATATTGCCATGTGAACAAATAGGCATGGGAGCTAAATACTTCTTGGCAATTTTATACATCATGGACAAGCAATATAAAAATGCAAGTAGAATTTTGGAAGATTTAAGCTTTATGGCAGATAATATAATTGAAAATCCAGTAGAAAAAATTACAATAAAAGCAGTATATTACTATGCCTCAGGAATGGATAAACTAAATAGTCACGAGCAAACTATGTATTATATAAAAATGCTATTTGACGACGAAATAGCAAACTTTGTAGATGCAAGCTTTAAAGAGCCAGAACACACATTAATAAATCACTACGGAATTACACAAGATGATTATGTAGATAATGACGATTCATATTATTTGCCTTTTATGAAAAAATTTAGAGAGGCACAAAGAGATAATAGAATAGAGCAAATTAATAATAAAGAAATATTTGAATGAAAGCAACAAAAAATGCGAAAATAGGATAGTGCCTATTTCGCATTTTTTTGTCATTTACTAAGTTCGTTTATAGCATACATATAAAATCTTTAATCGCTAGAGCAAAGCAATTTTTTTTAGCTTTTATCTGCTTTAACCTGAAACAGGTATAAATTTACATAAATGTACAATTTTGTAATATAATGTTGCTGGCTAATTTTAAATTTTATTACGGAAACACATAAAATAATGTGATTCAACTATAATTTAGTAGGAGGGGTTTTATGAAAAAGCTTTATAAGGAAATTAGTATTATAACATTAATAGCAATAATGATTATCGCTTTACTACAATTTCCTGTAAATGCAACAAATGATGAGCTAGAGATTGTTAAAACAGAGAATGAATATTTACTTTATGATATGACAATCATGGAAAATGAATTTGATTTTATTTTTACAAAGGATGAAAATATAGAAGCATCAGCATTAGATTTTTCTACTGCAATTAATTCGATTAAAGATGCAGAAGGAAATAATGTAGCATATATTGATAGTACATTAGAAAATACTTATTTTAAAGATGCAAATGGAGATACAACAAATGCATACATGTGGATTAAACAAGGAGAAGAGGTTAGTGGTCCAATTTTAGTTGATTTAAATACAGCGATTACTCAAGAAATAATAGATTTTGTAAGTAAAACTACAACTAGAATACCAGTTACAATTGGTCAAGAAGAAAGAGAACCAGTAACCGAAGAAAATACAACAATTACTACAACAGTAGGATATTTACAGATTGAAGCACAAAAAGGATATACATATGAGTATCAATTAATAGAATTACCAAACTCAAGTTATACAAGATTTGTAGAATTAGCAAAAGAAATATCAAACTTTGAAGAAAATGCAGTTTCTTATGAAAATATTTCAAAAATTAACGAATTTTATCAGCTATACAATAATTTAGTTCCTGAGAACTGGAATGAAGTTGCAAACAATAGAATAGAACAACCAGAAGATGCAAGAAATGGTGAGCAATATGTTGTTTGGATTAAAGCAACAAATTCAACTGGAGAAAATATAGTAGATGTTCAATTTATGACTAGTGTAAGAGAAGAAACAGAAGAACGTACTACGGAAACAGTTAAAGAAGAGGTAACTACAACAACAAAATTACCAGTAACTTTTGATAGTAACATGATATTAATAATTGTATTCGCAGTAATAATTGTAGCAATTATAGTTCTTTTAATAGTTAGAAAGAAATTAGCTAATAAAAGTAAATAAAGTTATAAATTGATATTTAGTATATTAGGCATATATGAAAAAGTTTATAAACATTTTTATAATTTTATTAGTATTAGCTGCAATTATAGTTTTGGGAGTTATTATCTATAGATATTCACAATATCAAGCAAACAGTAATGCAGCAATAGAGGTAGTAGCTCAAATAGAAAAAGAATTCGAAGAAATATCAGAAACTGATCAAAAAGTCGAAGCCGAATATAAAGGATATAAAGTGGTTGGCATAATAGAAATACCAAAAATAAATATAAAATATCCTATATTAAATCAAACTAATGATGATGCTATGCAATATTCAATTACAAAGTTTTCTGGTGGAGATGTTAATTCAATTGGAAATTTTGTGGTTGCAGGTCATAATTATCTGGATGGCTCTATGTTTGGAAAGGTTAAACAACTAGAAATAGGAGATGAAATAAAACTTACAGATTTATACAATAATACAATAACTTACGAAATATTTGATATATATTCTGTAGATCCAAATGATACAAGTATTTTAGAAGGTGTAGATGAAAATTCACAAGAAGTTACGCTTATTACTTGCACAAAAGGCCATGTAGAGAGACTTATAACCAAAGCTAGAGAGATAAAAACTAAGTGATTTTGTAACAAAAATAATTTATAATGTTGAACAATTAAGTAAGGCAAAAAATAGTAATAATAAATTAAGTATTATTGAATGTTAATTTTTAGGGGGGAAAATTAATGGACACTAAGATGAGCTATAAGAGCAAAAGATTAGCCATTATAGTAGCAGTAATTGTTGTATTAATTGTAGCAATTTCTATTGGTACATATTACTTTATTAAAGGTAATGATAATGCACAAGCAACATATACGGGAAATGAACAAGTAGCAAATAATGGCGAATCTGAAACAGCTGGAAACTCAGAAGAACAAATCAATTCAGCAGATGAGCAAAATAATGAAGGCGACGTAAACCAAGGAGAAGAAGATTCGCAAGAACCTACAAATTTAGTTGATAACACAGATGATGATACAGAAACAACACCTGGAACCACAACAGGTGGAAACAATAATGTAACAACAAACGATGATGATAATAATGATGGAAATATTCCAAATGAGGAATATACACAAACAGACATTGTAGAGACCGAAGTGGAAAGAGTAGAGCAAGAAGTAAGAGTTGGCTGGTCTAACATAGCACTAGCAAGTGCTGGAATTTCTACTAATATTACTACAAGTAAACCAGATCTAACACTTGAAAAAACTGCTACAGTTGTAAACTCATTAAATGAAAATGATAATGCAGTTCAAATAGGAAGTAAAATTAAATATGAAATTACAGTAACAAATAATAGTGAAAGTATAGAAGCTATAGGAGTTAATGTGTCAGATGTAATTCCAAGTGGAACTGTTTTAGATACTGAAAGTGAAATATCAAATGGTGGAGTAGAAAATAATGGAAGAGTATCATGGGTAATAGATGTAGCTAGAAATAGCTCTGTTACAGTTTCTTTCACAGTAGTTGTAAAGAATACAGATGGTGAAGACACAATAAATGAAATTAATAATACAGCTATTGTAGATGGAAAAAATACACCAGAGACAGTTAATCCAATAATAGAAACAAGTAAAACAGCAACAAGTACATCAGAAGTATTAGAAGCTGGAACTACAGTAACATACAGTATTAAAGTTTCAAATACAGGTACAACAGATGCTGTAACAACAGTAAGTGATACTGTACCAGTTGGAACTAGCTTTGTAGCAGGAAGCATTAAAATTAATGGAGAATCATACTATACCATAAATGGAGGAACAGTAGATTTAACAACAAAAACAGCTGATGACTTATCAAATGGATTTGTAGTAAGTATACCAGCTGGAGAAACAGTAGAATTAAAATTTGATGTAACAATTAATGAGTTTTATGGAGAATCTACAAAGATAAGCAATATAGCAGTAGTTGGAGATACAGATACTGAGAAAGAAGAAATTACAGCATATAATCCTGTAATGGATCTTACAAAAGAAGCTAATCCAGCTGAAGTAGCAGAAGGAGAAACAATTACATATACTTTGACAGTAACAAATTCTGGAAAGGTAGATGGTATAGCAATAATAAAAGATAGCATCCCAGTAGGAACAGACTTTGTAGCAGGAAGCATAAAGGTAAATGGAGAATCAAGCTGTACAATAAAGGGAGAGATAGTAGACTTAACAACAAAAACAGCTGATGATTTAGCAAATGGTATTCAAGTAAATGTGGAAAAAAACGGTGGAACTACAACTGTAAGTTTCCAAGTAACAGTAAGAGTAAATAGTGGATTAACAGATAGTATTAAGAACACAGCATTTTTAGTAGGTAAAAACGAAGATGGAACACCTACAGAAACACCAACAGGAGAAACAGAAACAGAAGTAAAAGCATATATCGTATTTGTTGAAAATGGAGGAACAGAAGTAAACGACATCGAAGGATATGCAGGTGATGCAATTACAGATACAACTATGCCAACAACAACTAGAACAGGATATACTTTTGAAGGATGGTATGCTGATGAGGCATTAACAAATAAAGTAGAAGTATTACCGGACACTATGAAAGCAGGAACAACTTACTATTATGCTAAGTGGGAAAAGAATAGCTATAAAATAACGTACAAAATAGTAGGAGATTACTTCACAGATGATAGCTATGCAGAAGAGACATATGAGTATGGAGAAGAAGTAACACCAGTAGCAGAACCAAGTGAAGAAGGATATACATTTAGTGGATGGACAGAAATACCAGAAACAATGCCAGCACATGACGTAGAAGTAACAGGAAGCTTTACAAAGAATAGCTATAAAATAACGTACAAAATAGTAGGAGATTACTTCACAGATGATAGCTATGCAGAAGAGACATATG
>CALXRZ010000034.1 GCA_944391015.1 uncultured Clostridia bacterium
TAGCATAAAGTGATAAATTCAATATACTACGATTTTTTTATAAAACTTTGTTTCACATCATTGACATATATACAAATTTTTTGAAATTTTTTTAAAAAATGTATTGACAAAGATAAAAAAATTTAGTATACTAAACGAGTCGAAGGGAAATGGGCGCATAGCTCAGCTGGGAGAGCATCTGCCTTACAAGCAGGAGGTCATAGGTTCGAGCCCTATTGCGCCCACCATTTTTTTACTTTAATTTCCTATACGGCCCGGTAGTTCAGTTGGTTAGAACGCTAGCCTGTCACGCTAGAGGTCGACGGTTCGAGCCCGTTCCGGGTCGCCATTTTTTATTGTATATAGTATATTTTTATATTTGGCTTGATAGCTCAGTCGGTAGAGCAAGGGACTGAAAATCCCTGTGTCAGTGGTTCGATTCCACTTCAAGCCACCAGGGACATAAATTGTTTCCTTATTTGAATTAAATGAAAGTTGGCTTATAAATAGTCAACTTTTTTAATTTTATTGGAATATTTTGAGGAATTAGTTTGAAAGTTTTTACTTCTATTCCTCTCTGTGTGCCATTTTAAGTGAATTTAGAAAGGAATGAATTTTATGACTAGTTTTGCTTTAAAAATAATTGCTTTAATTACAATGTTTATTGACCACTTCGGTTATGTTTTTATGGGGAATTTTAGCTTTTGTAATTTTATAGGCAGAATAGCATTCCCTATTTTTGCATTTCAAATAAGTGAGGGTTATGAGCATACTAAAAATTTGAAAAAATATTTCTTAAGACTTGGTATATTTGCTATAATATCACAAATTCCATTTTATTTATTTGCTAATAAGCATCTTGGTAGTAATACTTTAACTTTAAATGTATTTTTTACTTTGTTTTTAGGTCTTTTATCTATTTACTTGTACGACTATATAAATAATTTATTACAAAAGCAGAAGTCCAACTTTTCTAATAATATGTCGGACAAAAAAGTTTTGGCTTTGACTATTATTTCTAAAATAGTAGGAATTATAGTTGTTTTACTTATTGCGTATGTTGCTGAATTGATGAATACTGATTATGGCTTTTGGGGCGTTTTAGTTGTTTTTATGTTTTACGTGTTAAAATCTAAGGAATTACTAATGACTATTGCATTTTTTGCACTTTGCATAGCCAAATATATTATTCCATATATTCAAAGTGGCTTTAATTTAGTATATTTAGTACTTGCTTTATGTACATTTTTGCCTATAATATTTATTACCTCTTATAAAGGAAAACAAGGCCCTAAAATCAAATATTTATTATACATTTTCTATCCATTGCATTTATTGATACTATACTTATTTTAAGTTGTTTATGTTTATAAAACCAAAATGTATATAAATATGAAGCATACTGAAAAAGACCTCGTAGAGGTGCTATTTTTGTTAAATTTTCACTTGCAGATATATGAAGCACATAAAAAAATAACTTGGCAAGATATTTTATTATCTTTCCAAGTTATTTTTTAGTTTTACCACTTCTTTTTATTTTGTTAGTTCTTCTATTGCTCTTTGTAATTGTGTATCATTTTCTTCTGTAATCTCATCTATATCTTCTGGTAATTCTACTGTAATATTTGGTTCAATTCCTATTTTATTTATTTTGTTTCTATTTGGTGTGCAATATTCTTCTGTAGTCATTTTTAAACCGCTTCCATCTGCTAATTTTAAAAGTGTTTGAATAACTCCTTTGCCATATGTTTTTGTACCAATTATTGTTGCTTTTTCATTATCTTTAAGAGCTCCAGCAAATATTTCTGATGCGCTTGCAGAATTTTCATTTACTAATACTACAATAGGAATGTCTATTATTGGTTTTTCTTCTGATTTTATTATTTCTTCATTTCCGTTTTTATCTGTTTCTATTAAAAGTGTACTTCCTTCATCACATATCATTTCTAGCATATCTATTGCTTCGTCTACAACTCCGCCACCATTTCCACGTATGTCAATTATTAGTGATGTTGCTCCATCATTTTTTAAGTTTTCGTAATTTTCTTTAAATTCTTTAGCTGTTCCTCCATCAAAGTCTAATACTTGAATGTATGCTATATTGTTATCTAACATTTTAGATTCTATGTGGCTTACTTCTATTCTTTTTCTTTCTACGTCAACTTCAAAGGTTTCTTCTCCACGCTTTATTCCTAATTTTACAGTTGTACCTTCTTCTCCCTTTATTTCATTTGATAATTCTTTTACATTGTCCGCTGTAAGGTCTTTGCCGTTTACTGAAATTATCATATCTCCTTTTTGTAAACCTGCTTCTAGTGCTGGAGAATTGTCCATAGGCTCAACTACTTCTATTGTGCCTTTTTCATAGTTTACTATCATATAAATTCCAATTCCTACATAGTTGCCCATTGCTTCATCATATTCTGAATTCATTTCTTCTGGAGTGTAATATACTGTATACTCATCTCCAACTCCGGCCACATAACCTTTTATGGCCATTTCTATCATTTGCTCATCATCAAGTTCACCTATATAGTCTTTTTCTAATAAAGTTCTAATATATGCTAATGTGGTTTCTATCCCTGTTGTCCCATCCCCATTTGCAATGCTTTCGATGCTTGATGATGATGTTAGCCTTTCTGTTACAACTACCGCAGTTATTAGTGATGATACTAATGCAGTAATTATTATGAGCATTATAATTTTATATACTTTTTGAGCCTTTTCGCTATTCATTGTTTTATCAAATCCTTTCCTTTTAGTACACATATAATGTATGTACCTTATGTTTAGCAAATTTATATTAGTTTTTGTGTGCAATTTATAGTAATTTTTATACTAATATATGTATATATAACTAGTTATATGAGATTGCTATATTAGCAATCTCATTAAAATTTTGTATGTAGAAACTAGATTTTTACGTAGTAGGTGCTTTTACAAATTGCCAAGGACTAGTACAAGTTCCATTTACTCTTACTTCAAAGTGTAAATGTGGTCCTGTAGAGTTTCCTGTTGAACCTACTTGCATTATTACATCTCCTTGTTTTACTTGTGTATTTACTGATGTTAAAATTTTGCTTCCGTGTCCATATAGAGTAACAACACCATCTCCGTGGTTTATCATTACACAATTTCCATATCCTCCAAGCCAACCAGCATATGTAACTACACCATCTGCTGCTGCTACTACTGGTGTTCCTGTTGGGGTGTTTCCTATGTCTATTCCAGTATGTTCACGCACTACACCTTGTATAGGGTGCTCTCTAACACCATAATCAGAGGTTATAGCAGTTCCACTAATTGCTACCGGCCATATCATCTCTCCACCAGTGTACTGAATGTTTGGAGTAATAACATTTGTTGCGAGTAATATTTGTCTTTGAATTTCGTCTTGCTCTTTTTTGTATTCGGTTAATTGTTGTTGTAATATTTTTTCACTGTCTGACAATTTGCTAATATAACTTTTTTGAAGTGTTTGCATATTATTTAATACAACTGTGGTCTGCTCGCTTTTTGCTTTTAAAATTCTAATTTCTGACTGTTCGTTTTCTAATTTTTGTTTTGTAGTTTCTATATTATTTTTTTCTTCTTCTATTTGATTTATTAGTATTCCGTCATACTCTGCTATTTCTTGAATCATATACGACCTTGATATGAAGTCTGTTACACTTTTAGATTTTAGTAAAATATCTAGGTACTGAGCATCACCTGCTTCATAAATTGCTACTAATCTTCTAGCTAGTAAATCGCTTTTTTCGTCATAATTTTGTGAAGCAATTTGTAATTTTTGTGTTGCCTCATTTATTGAAGTTTGTAAAGTTTGCATTTTATCTGCTAGCTCTGTAATTTCACTTTCATATTGCCTAATTTTATCTTCTGTTTCTTGTACTTTTAATAAAGTATCTGATAATTCTCCTTGAACATATTCAAGTTTTACATTTGCATCTTCTATTTTATTATCTACTTCTTCTTTTTGTTTTTCTAGCTCGTCTGGTATAGTATTAGTTACTTCATTTGTTATATTATTAGTTAATGAATTATCAGCAAATACAAAAACACAAAAGTATTGCAATATTACTATTATCAATATTATAAAAATTATTTTTCTTTTCATATTTGCCAATATCCTTTTCTTTAAATTTAGATTTTTTAAGGAAAATCTATAAAACTATATACTTATCTATAAAGCTCTATCAATATAATGGATATAATGTTGGATGTGTTGTATATTGTAGTGGGTCTACCCTATATGAGTTATCTGTTCCACCTATGTATACTTCATAGTGTAAATGTGGTCCTGTAGAAATACCTGTGTTTCCAGATGTAGCAATTTGCTCGCCCCTAGAAACAGTTTGTCCTTCACTTACATTATATCCTGATAAATGTCCAAAGCCCGTATAGTATCCATCTCCGTGGTCTATCATTATATAGTTTCCATATCCTGATAACCATCTTGCTATTATAACTTTTCCATCTGCTGGTGCGTATACTGGTGCATAACTAACTGGTATATCAACTGCTCCGTGGTTAGATGATGCTCCAACTGTTGGACTTGGTCTAGGTCCAAAGTATGAAGATATATAATTGTACCAAGGTGTACTTGATGATACTGGCCAGCTAAGTGTTCCTTCAAAACTACCTATATAGCCTCCAGAGCCACCAGAACTTGCATTATTTTGTGCTATAATATCATCTATTTCGTCTTGTGCATCTTCTATGGCAGATTCAAACTCATCTATTTGTGCTTGTAGTTCGTCCTCTTGTTGCTCTAAGTTTGCTACTACCACTTGTTTTTTTGCTTGTGCTGTTTCCAAACTTTGATTTTTAGCTTCTATTTCTTTTTTAGACTCATCTATTTCATTTTTTTCTTTTTCTAGTTGTTGCTTTTTCTTCTCTGTTTCTTTTTGTTTAGCTTTTATAGAATCTATAACCGTTTGGTCTGCTTCAGCAATTTCTTCTATTCTATAATAATTAGATATAAATGCAGAAATGTCTTGAGAGCCAAGAAGTGCATCTAAATATGTGGTTTGTCCATTTTCATATATTGCTACAAGCCTTTGTAGTAATAATTCTTCTTTATCTGCAGTTTCTTGCTCTAATTCTTTTATTTCTTGCTCTGTTGTAGTTATTGTATCCTCTAGTGTATCTATTTTTTCGTTTAATTCATCTATTTGTGACTTATAGCTATCAATTTGTGCAGTAAGCTCTAGTATTTCATCCATTATAGATTCTTTTTCTGCTGTTACTTCTTCTTTTTGATTTTTTGCCTCATCACGTTGACTTTCTAATTCGTCCTTTTTATTTTGTAATTCTGAAACACTTGATGCTATTACTTTTAAGGAACACATTCCCAACATAATTAAGGTTAAAAATATTGAAACAATTTTTTTCTTCATAAGATTATCTCTCCTTTTTTATCTTACATTAGTTTTTGTTATATATCTTTTGTATAGTAAGTAAAACCTTAAACCTCTAAATATTTTCTCATTGAGATTGCACTACCTACAGCACCAATTCCAATTCCCATTCCTATATAAACTACAAATAACATTGATAGCATATTTGAATAAGTTAATAAATTATACCCCATTAAATCCATTACTTCACTACTTGCTATTTTATCAGCAATAAAATTATATGCAAAACCTAGTATTACAACAGTTATAATTGCAGATATAATACCTATTAAAATACCTTCTACCATAAAAGGCCATCTGATAAAGCCATTTGTAGCTCCAACATATTTCATAATAGATATTTCTTTTCTTCTTGCGTGAACTGTAAGTTTTATTGTGTTAGCTATAATAAATATTGAAATTAGTATTAGTAATACCAATATAACTCCTGTTGCTGTTCTAATACCATTTGCAATATCTATTAGTTTATTTATTGTATCACTACCTACTGTGATTTTTGCAACATTTTCAAATTTCTCTATTTGAGCTGAAATTTCATCAGTTTTAGTTAAATCTGTTAAAGTTATTTTGTAAGATGCCTTAAATGGATTATCTTCACCAGAATATGCATCAAGAATTGATGAGTCCTCGCCAAGCCACGATTTCATTGTATTTAAAGCTTCTTCTTGTGACACATATTCTATTGTATTTATATAAGGTAATTCTTTAATTTTAGCTTCAAGTTCTTTTTCTTGTTCTGCTGTTGCTTCTGGATTTATAAATACATTTATTTCTTGTACATCTTGAATTTGTTGCATTATGTAATTTACATTTTCTCCTATTAAAAAGAAAATACCAAATATAAACATTGTTGCACACATAATAATCAATGATGCAGCTGTTGACTTTTTATTTTTAAAAAAGTTTCTAAAACCTTCTCCTATTAAATAACCAAAAATACTATATTTCACTATCATACCCACCTTTTTTATCATCTCTTATTATATTGCCTTTTTCGATTTGAATAACCCTCTTCTTCATCCTATCAACAATATCTTTAGCGTGAGTTGCAACTACTACAGTTGTTCCTCTAGCATTTATATCATTTAGTAACATCATAATTTCCCAAGCAGTATCTGGGTCTAAGTTTCCTGTAGGCTCGTCTGCTATTATCATAGATGGATTGTTTACCAATGCTCTTGCTAAAGCTACCCTTTGTTGCTCTCCACCAGATAATTCGTTTGGATATACCTTTGCTTTATCACTTAGTCCAACTAATGATAATACCATAGGAACTTGTCTTCTTATATGTTTTGGTGTTGCTCTTACTATGTACATTGCATATGCAACATTATCATATACAGTTCTATCTGGCAAAAGCCTAAAATCTTGGAAAACGACTCCCATACTTCTTCTTAAGAAAGGTACTCTTTTTGGTTTTAAGAAAGTAGTATCTTTGCCATTTATTATAATATGTCCTGAAGTTGGTTCCTCTTCCTTTAATATTAGCTTAATTAGAGTAGATTTTCCTGAGCCAGAGCTACCTACTAAGAACGCAAACTCTCCTTTATCAATTTTAAAATTTGCATTATGGACAGCTTCTGTACCTGTGTCATATTTCTTATTTACATTTCTAAACTCTATCATATTCTTCTCCTTTTGTCGTTTTTGGGGTCAGCCCCTTTTCCAGCACTTTTTACTATAAAATTTCTATTATTTTACCTGTCATAATTATTGTTTTCATACTAATTCACTTCTATATCATAACAATAAAATAAAATATTTGCAATACTTTTTCATACAAAAAACAACATAAATTTTTCTTTGAAAATTATTTATGTTGTTTTTCTTCAATTCTCTTTATATTATCTCTTTTTTGCTTATTTTTTTATGGTATTGTCAAGTTTTAGCAATACATAGTTTATTTATCAATAGAAGAAGTATATATTATTTTATTTTTATTGGAGTGCTTAAGGTGGGGACCGACAAGTTTACAAACTGTTAAATTGAGCATTAGCGAAATTTTATACAGTTTGTACGCAGTTGGGGGCCGGAAATAAAAATAAAATAATATATACTTCTTCTATAAATATCAATTATCTATACTTATTTTTTTAAAACTTTCTCCACGATCGCATTGCTATCTATTTTATAATAAGCAAGCAATTCTTCGCCGTTGCCACTTTGTCCAAAAGTATCCATTATTCCCATTCTTTCTACTTTTGTAGGGTATTCTTCTGATAGCACTTCACATACACTACTGCCCAATCCACCAATTATGCTATGGTCTTCTACTGTAATGATTTGTTTTGTTTCTTTTGCGCATTTTACAATCATTTCTTTGTCTATTGGTTTTATTGTATGCATATCTATAACTCTAACATTTTTTCCTTTTTCTTTTAAAATTTCCATAGCTTTTATTGCCTCTGATACACATACTCCTGTTGCAATAATTGATGCATCTGTTCCATTACCTATTTGTACAGCTTTTCCTATTTCGAATTTGTCTGTATCATAAATTATTGGTGTTTTTAATCTGCATAAACGTAAATATACTGGTCCATTTATTTTTGCAATTTCTCGAACTGCCCATTTTGTTTGAATATCATCTGAAGGGCATATTACTGTCATATTTGGTAAGCCCCTCATTAGTCCTAAATCTTCTAACATTTGGTGTGTGGCTCCGTCTTCTCCAACAGTTACACCTGCGTGTGTGGCACAAATTTTTACATTTAGTTTTGGATATGCGATGCTATTTCTTATTTGCTCATAAGCCCTACCCGCAGCAAATACTGCAAATGTACTTGCATATGGAATTTTGCCAAATGTAGATAATCCTGCTGAAATTCCCATAAGATTTTGCTCTGCTATTCCTACATCTATAAATCTATCTGGAAACTTTTCTGCAAAAAGTTCTGTTTTTGTTGCAGTTGATAAATCGGCATCAAGCACAACTATATTTTCATTTTCTTCTCCAAGTTTAGCTAGTTCTTCGCCATAGCTTTGTCTTGTAGCTATTTTTATATCTTCTCTCATTTTTTTCATTCCTCCCTTAGTATCTCTTCTAGTTGAAAAAGAATTTAATTTGACACAGCAAAAATTGTAATTATTTTTCAACTCTATTGCTAAATTTCTAACTCTGCCTTATTAAGTTCTTCCATAGCAAGATTATATTCTTCCTCGCTTGGTGCCTTTCCGTGCCATTCTGCTTTATTTTCCATAAATGATACGCCTTTTCCTTTTATAGTTTTAGCAATTATTATTGTAGGTTTTCCTTTTGTTTGTTTTGCCGTTGTAATTGCATCTATTATTTCATCTATATTATGACCATTTATATTGATTACATTAAAACCATAGCTTAAGAATTTTCCTGTGATGTTATTCATTCCACCTACTTTTTCGATTTCTCCATCTATTTGTAGGTTGTTATTATCTAATATAACACACAAGTTATCTAGGTTATACTTACTAGCTGTCATAGTTGCTTCCCAAATTTGACCCTCTTCTATTTCTCCATCTCCTAATATGCAATAAATTTTGCATCCAGCTTTGTTCATTTTTGAAGCAATAGCCATACCAACGCTTGCAGATAGTCCTTGTCCTAGTGAACCTGTTGTCATATCAACTCCAGGTACCTTATTCATATCTGGATGTCCCTGCAATGGACTTCCTAAGTGTCTAAAAGATTGCAATCCTTCTTTAGCAAAATATCCTTTTTCTGCAAGCACACTATATAAAGCTGTACAAGCGTGACCTTTTGATAAAACTAGTCTATCTCTATTAGGGTCATCAGGCCTTTTTTCGTCAATGTTCATTTGATTAAAATATAGTACTGTTAGAATATCAGCTATTGATAGTGAACCTCCTGGATGACCAGATTTTGCACTATATACTGCCTCTATTATGTCTTTTCTTACTTCTAATGCAATTTTCTTTAAAGCTTTTACATTTGTTATTTTCATAGTTTTCTCCTCCTACTCGTTAAATTTTGCTGTGTCAAATTCAATTTAAAACGTGGTTACATATGCAAGACCTACTTTTTATATTGAATTTGACCTGCTAAAAATTTTTAACTATTTTTATTCTGCTATTTCATTTACAGTAACTTCATTTGCTATAGTATTGTTTTTATTATCTTTTTCCTGCTCTTTTTCTTGCTCTTCTACTAATTTTTGCAAGCTATCTATTAAATCTTGTAATCTTTGTATGTCCTTTCCTATCATCTCAAAATTTGAATTTGAAGTAGATTGTTTTAGATTTCCATTTGCCTTAATTATAGCCTGAACTAAATCTTCTATACTATCTGTATTTTCAACTTCTATATCTACTGCATATTTTGATACAAGATTTCTTAATGCCTCACTTAAGTTGTCGCCTATTGCTAGCTTGTTTCCAGAAGCTACAATTACTTTTTTAAGTGTTGGTGTAGAATCGTCTTCATTTATATATTCTTGATATACTGGTTCTACATACAAAAGAGTGTTGTTAAGTGGTACTATAATCATATTTTTTGTAATTCGTGTACCTGTTACATTTAAAGATTCTAGTTCATTTGATATTTCTTCATCTTGCTCTATTTGTGTATCCAACTGCATAGGCCCTATAATATTACTATCAGATGCAAATCTGTAAATTGTTAATTGTGGTTCTCCATTTTCGTAAGTTCCTACTGTATATGAAATTATGTTTTGCTTTTCATCTGGCGTAAATGGCAATACCAAACCAAGCTTACTTTCTTCTGAATCTATAGTATCTACCATAGTATAATAAGGAGTTATATCTGTTCCTGCTTTTGTAGAAACCTTTCCAGTGTTATGTGTAGCTATGTCCCATACATCGTCTCCTCTGTATAATACATCTGGTTGAATGTCGTGGTATCTTTGTATTATATCTGCTTGTATGCTATATAGAAATTCTGGGTATATAAACTGACTGCTTATGTCACTTGGAATTTCTTCGTCTGTAAATAAATCTTGATAAATTTTATCATATGCTACTGCTATTGGGTCAGTTTCATCTGTTATATAAAATTTTATTTCTCCACTATATGCATTTATCAATACTTTTACAGAATTACGTATATAATTTAATTCCATTTTATTTAATGTATCTAACTGTAAGGTTGTTTTTTGAGAATATGGATAATTATTTGATGTAGTGTATGCATCTAATACCCAAATAAGCTCACCTGCGTCATTTACAACCATATAAGGGTTTTCATCATACATTAAATATGGCATTAGTGTTTTTGCTCTTTCTATTATATTTCTATTTGTTAAAATTTTACTATCGTTATTAACATTTGCTGAAAGTGCTAAATTTAAGTCTCCCTCTTTTATTCCAAGTATAAATCTGTCAATAAAGTTTAGGCTAAGTCCTGCAGAACCATCATATACATTTTCTGCATTTTCAGTACTTGAAATTGGGTAGTCAAACTCTTTTCTATTTTTACTATTTGTAACAATATTATTGTTTGTTTCTAATCCAAAGTAGATTCTTGGTTCTTTTATTGCTACAATATCTGTATCTGAAGATTTATAGTTCTTTTGCAATTTTTTTAGGTTACCATTTGAATCTGTTTCAGTTGCATCTGTAATAACTACACCGTAACCGTGTGTATATTCATAGGTTTGATTGTTATATGTTCCATTTGAATTAGATATTTCGCGTGGTGATACGTAAACTAATTTCTGCTTTCCATTTACTCTATAGCTTGCTATTGCAGATGTATTGTAAGTGTAATATCCTTTTTCAGTTTGAACTGTATTTAAGTCTTTTAGTAGAGTATCTTTATCCACAATTACAATATTATCAATAGTATTAGATAGTTCTGATAATGTGCTTTCTGTAATTGTTTCTCCTCCATTTTCTATTGTATATACGTTTGAATTTATGCCATAAGCTTCTTTAGTGTACTCTATATTGTACCTTATATTTTGCTCTTCTCTGTCTAATTCATTTGGTGTTACAAATATAACTTGGAAGAGTGCCATTATAATTAGTAATATAACCAAATATGCTGGTACTACTAATATCCACATAATTACTTTTTTTGTGCTTCCTTTGTTAAATGCTTTTATAGCCATAAATACTGACAAAATTATAAGAATTGGTAATACTCTATACCCCCATAATTTTATAGTAGTATCGGTAATTCCTGCACCATAAATTGAATAGGTTGTGTCTTCTTGCAAATTTAAGAATTTATCAAAGCCTATATCTAATGTTTTTACTAGCACAAAGCCAGCAACTAGTATTGCAAGTATTTTTATGTTAGTAAATAATTGTTTTAGTAATTTACTCTTTTTTAATGTTTCCCTATCTATTCCATCAAAACAAATATTAAACACTGCTATATAGTAAATGATTGTGTAAATTGTAAGTCCTATTATTAAAAAGATTGCGTACGTAAATAATGTTTCTATAAAAGGCTTTTGGAACATAAAAAATCCAATATCCAAGCCGAAAACCGGGTCGTTTCTTCCAAACCAAGTGCTATTTGTAAATAGCATATACTGATTTATAATTACTTCTGTAGTAATTGCACTTACTATTACAGATAAAATAAGCGATATTGATTTATTTGGAAGTTTTGGCATTTGCTTTTTTTCTGTATCGAAAAATGGCTTAAGTGCATTTTTTATTCTTGTATTATTTATATAAATTACACAGAACAAGAAAATAAAGTTAATTATAAATGCTATTGCTGTGTAATTTACATTTTGCCAGAATATACTTAGGTAGTTTTCTCCTATTTCTAAAATTTCTAAGTATTCCCCTCTATAAATGATATATCCTACAATAGCCACAAGTAATATAAATAGTAATACTATATACATTCTTGCTTTACTTTTTTTCTGCTTATTACTATTTTGTTTAGATTGCTCTACGGCTATTTCTTGGTTAGCTTTGTCTTTTGCTGAATTATTCGAACTTTTATGTTCTATATTATCCATACATTTCTCCCTTCTTAAGGTTTTATTTTCAAGTTATTTTAGAATTTATTTTTTTAAATAAGAGCTTTTACAAAGTCGTCACTATTAAATATTTCCATATCATCTATTTGCTCGCCAATTCCAATAAATTTAACTGGCATTTTATTTTCATTTGCTATTCCAATTACTACTCCACCTTTTGCAGTCCCATCAAGTTTTGTTAATACTAAACCTGTTATATCTACTGTTTCTTTAAAAGCTTTAACTTGACTTATTGCATTTTGACCTGTTGTTGCATCTAGCACCATTAAAATTTCTTTTGAAGCATTTGGAAGTTCCTTATCTATAACTCTTTTTATTTTTATAAGCTCGTCCATTAAATACTTTTTATTATGCAATCTTCCTGCAGTATCGCAAATAAGTACATCTGCTTGTTCTTCTTTTGTAGCTTTAATCGCATCAAATACAACTGATGCTGGATCTACTCCCTCTTCTCTTTTTACTATTTGGCAATTTGCTCTATTTGCCCAAATTTCTAGTTGTTCTACTGCTGCTGCTCTAAAAGTATCTGCTGCTGCTATTACTACTTTTTTTCCATCTTTTTTTAGTCTATTTGCTATTTTACCTATTGAAGTTGTTTTTCCTACTCCATTTACACCTACAACTAAAATTACAGATGGAACTGTATCTAAGTGCAAGCTATTATCTAGTTCGTCAAATATTTTTTTAATTTCTTCTCTTAGTGCTTGCTTTACTGCTTCTTCGTCTTCTATTTTTTCTTTTTTTATTCTATCCCTTAAATTTGCTATTATTTTTGTTGATGTTTCTACTCCAACATCGGACATAATTAGTGCCTCTTCTAGCTCTTCTAGTAACTCTTCATCAACTTTTCTAAAGTTACTAAAAACGTTATTTATTTTTTCTTCAAATGAAGTTTTAGTTTTGCTTAAACCTTGTTTTAATTTATCAAAAAAGCCCATTATATTATTTCCTCTCTTTTACATTTTATTTTAGTAAAAATATTTGATTTATATACATTGAAATAAAGCTACTAATACCAAATATTTCCTAATATTTCACAGTGTATATTATATTATTTTTAGTGAATTATGTCAAGAAAAAGCAGATAAATTGCTTTATACGTCCATCTGCTTTGATTTGGTGTATTCATTTTTATTTTTCAACATTGTGTTTTACAAAAGAATATGTTAAAATTGACCTAAAAAGTGATGCATATGTAGATATAGTTTGAAAGAAATATCTTTTATAACTATGTGTGCCTTTGAATGAAGCGAGAAAGGGATGGTATTTAAAATGAAGTATTATGATAAAGTAAATAAAGAAATAAAAGATTATTTTAAAATATTAGAACCTAATTTTCCAGAATGGCTAGATGATTATATTGACACCAAGGAATTACTAACACAACAATATATTAGCATTACCTGTGGTACTATTTATTCAGATTTATTTGAAAGCAATTGTTTCTTTTCTAGCTTAGACCATTCTATTGCAGTGGCTTTAATTGTGTGGCATTTCACACGTGATAAAAAGCAGACTTTAGCCGGATTATTCCACGACATTGCAACACCTGCATTTAAGCATTGCGTTGATTTCTTAAATGGTGATTATATGACTCAAGAGTCTACAGAAGATTTAACTACTGAATTTATTAAAAATTCTACAGAAATAATGGCATTGCTTAAAAGAGATAATATTAGCTTAAGTGAAGTAAATGACTATCATATTTATCCAATAGCAGACAATGATACACCTAAATTATCTGCAGATAGATTAGAATATTCGTTATCAAATGCTTTATTTACGTACAGATTAGTTGATAGTAGTGTTATTGCAGAAATGTATAACGATATTGAAGTGCAAAGAAATGAAGAAAATGAAGTTGAACTTGGTTTTAAAACTAAAAAAGTCGCACGAAATTTTGTAAAAATTACAAGTAGATTATCAGTTATATATCGCGAGGATAGAACTAGGTATTCTATGCAACTTATTGCAGATATTTTGAAAAAATTAAGCGACGAGCATAAAATAGCTAAAAAAGATTTATATGAATTAAAGGAAAGCGATATTATTGAGATTATAGAAAATTCTAAATACAAAGATGTTTTTGATAAATGGAGAAAAGCCACCAAAGTTAAGGTGTCTAAAGAAGAACCAAAAAATGTTTATTTTGTGCATCACGGCGCAAAAGTAAGGTATATTGACCCTTTGTTTAATGGTCAAAGGATGTCTAAGAGTTGCAAAATTGCTAAGAAAATGATTGATGCTAATTTAGCTTATGATATGGATAATTATGTGTATTTAGATTTTGAGCTTTGAAATTTGATTTATAAGATAAGTGGAAGAAAAGATATAAAAATAGGCAAGTAAGTTTTTTTAACTTGCTTGTCTTTATTATATGGAGCCAATAAGCAGAATCGAACTGCTGACCTACGGGTTACGAATCCGTTGCTCTACCAACTGAGCTATATTGGCATATATTAAATTTCAAAGACAAAAAGTATTTTTTATATTACTTTTTGCCTTTGAATTATATCATATTACATTTGTTTTTGTAAATATAATTAAAAATGTTTTCCTCTTTTACGT
>CALXRZ010000035.1 GCA_944391015.1 uncultured Clostridia bacterium
CTATATTTTTGTCTATTTCCTCCACCTTGATGTCTAACTGTGATTTTACCTTGTGCATTTCTTCCTGCTTTTTCTTTTTTTGTTGTAATTAAAGATTTTTCAGGAGTTTTTTTAGTAATTTCACTATAATCTAAAACTGTCATATTTCTTCTTGATGGTGTATAGGCTTTGAAATGTTTCATTCCCATTATATTTCTCTCCTTTAATATTTATTTTCCTAGTTTTGTCTAGATAATTTTTAAAACTTAAGCACCCATAAATTCATCTATAGATGTTTTATATTTTTTACTTACTTTAACTTCTTTTCCACCTTTAGCAAGGTAAGATTTTTCTGAATCGTTTGTATCTATTGTAACAATTGCTTTTTTCCAGTCAGATGTTTTTCCAACATTTCTTCCAACTCTTTTTTCTTTTCCTTTAACCATTACTGTATTAACATTTAATACTTTTACTTCAAATAATTTTTCTACAGCATTTTTTATGTCTATTTTTGTAGCTTTTTTATTTACTTTAAAAGTGTACTTTCCTTCTTGTATTTCACCACTTGATTTTTCTGTAACAACTGGTGCTATTATTATATCTTCTGCTACCATTATGCGTACACCTCCTCTAATTTTTTAACAGTATCTAATGTAATAACAAGATTTTTGTATTTTAATAAATCATATACATTTATTGTATTTACTAGAGTTGTTTTTACTCCTTCAATATTTCTTGCTGATTTTTGTACTGTTTCATTTTTTTCTGGTAATAGGATTAGTGTTTTTCCTTCTACCTTTAAGTTATTTAATGCATTTACCATTTCTTTAGTTTTAATTTCTTTTAATGGTAAGCTATCTACAACTACTAATTCTTTTTCTAATACTTTTGAGCTTAAGCAAGATTTGATTGCTAATCTCTTTTCTTTTTTATTTACAGTATATTTATATGAACGAGGTTTTGGACCTAAAGCTATACCACCTTTAATCCATTGTGGAGCTCTAATACTTCCTTGTCTTGCTCTACCTGTTCCTTTTTGTCTCCAAGGTTTTCTACCACCACCACTAACTTCTGCTCTTGTTTTAGTGCTTTGTGTACCTTGTCTTTGATTAGCTAAAAAGTTAACTAAAACGCTATGTACAACAGCTTCATTTGGTTCAATACCAAATATTTCGTCTTTTAAGTCAACTGTGCTAACTTTTTTACCTTGTATATCATATACATCTATTTTAGGCATTTCGTTTCTCCTCCTTCTCTATTTTGATTTTACACTTGATTTTAATTTTAGTATTGCACCTTTTGCTCCTGGCACACTACCTTTTACTAATATTACGTTTTTATCTAAGTCTACTCTTACAACTTCTAGGTTTAATATTGATATTGTTTGAGCTCCCATATGTCCTGGTAATTTTTTACCTTTGAAAACTCTACCTGGTGTTGATGTTGGTCCCATTGAACCTGGTCTTCTATGATACATAGAACCGTGTCCCATTGGTCCTCTTGATTGTCCGTGACGTTTAATAACACCTTGGAATCCTTTTCCTTTTGAAGTTCCTTGAATATCTAATTTATCTCCTGCTGAGAAGATGTCAGCTTTTAATTCTTGACCTACTGTTATACCTTCTACAGAATCTAATCTAAATTCTCTTAAATGTTTTTTAGGTGTAACATTTACTTTTGTAAAATGTCCCTTTGCAGGTTTTGTTAATTTCTTTTCTTTTATATCTCCGAAACCTAGTTGAATAGCTGTGTATCCATCTGTTTCTTCTGTTTTTACTTGTGCTACAACACAAGGTCCAGCTTCTATAACTGTTACTGGAATAACTTTTCCTGACTCATCAAATATTTGAGTCATACCGATTTTCTTTCCAATCAATCCTTTATTCATTTTTTCCTCCTAACTATTGGCTGATATATTGTATTGCATTATAAAATGTTATACCAGCTTGGTTTTGAATAATTCTTATAATTTAATTTCTATATCTACACCTGCTGGTAAATCTATTTTCTTTAGATTGTCAACAGTTTTTTGTGTAGGATAAAGAATATCAATAACTCTTTTGTGTGTTCTCATTTCAAATTGTTCTCTTGAATCTTTGTGTTTGTGTGGAGAACGTAAAATTGTTATAACTTCTTTTTCTGTTGGTAATGGAATAGGACCAGATACTTTTGCTCCTGTTTTTTTAGCAGTATCTACTATTATTTGAGCAGACTGTTCTAAAACAACGTGATCATAAGCCTTTAATCTTATTCTAATTTTTTCGCTTGTTACAGCATTTTCCTTCTTTGTTGCCATTTAAAAATTCCCTCCTTAATATAATTTATTAGTCGGTCGGAAGTTATAAACGCACCCTGGTGTTTTGAATATCACCAATATAAAACCCCAAGTTATGTATGATTTTCTTGGGATAAGTGCTTAATTTTATACTTACCGCCTTGGTCTTTGCCACGACATACTCCATAAGAGTTCCCTCCATCAACGCTTAGAAACCCAAGCATTGTGTAGCCACATCTTACTTCATCGCCAATTTCATACTTGAATATTATATAATGAATAAAGCCAAAAGTCAACACTTTTGGCTAATTTTTCTAAATATATTCAATCGGAACAAAATAGTTATTGTTATCAATTGACATAATGTTTTCCATCATACATAAAACTATACCTGTTCCCACATTTACTTCAAACTTATTTACTAAGTCGAAATTTTTGATTGCCTCTTTTCCTGGATTTGCACTTTTCTTTATTTCTACAGGATAAACTGTATTATCATAAAATATTAGTAAGTCAATTTCTCTTTGATTTGTATCTCTATAATAGTACAATCTTGTTTTTGGATTCAATCCATTATTGGTATAAGTTTTTATGATTTCACTCATAATATAGGTTTCAAATATGGCTCCATTATATGCACTTCTTTCTAAAGTACTACTGCTCATATATCCTGTTAAATAACAGGCAAGTCCTGTATCCATAAAATAAATCTTAGGTCTTTTTATAGTTTTTTGAATATTATTATTAGAATATGATTGGAGCATATATACTAAATGAGTATTTTTTAATATAGAAATCCACTCGTCTATCGTTTTTGAATCGACTCCAATGTCATTTGCTATATCCAAAGCATTATATTCTTGTGCAGTTCTTGCTGCAACCGAAGATATAAACTTAACAAATTTATTCTCATCTTTAATGTTAATTAACTGTCGTACATCTCGTTCTATGTATGTTCTTATATAATCTTCGTAAAATTGTTCTCTATTTCTTCCATTTTCATTATTTACTTCTGGATAACTTCCATTTATAATGTTTTCAAATATTTCACCTGTAGATTTGCTTTTTCTTTTTTCTTTCTTTTTCAAATCTTCTATGTCAGGTATAAAAACTGGTTCTTCTATTTCCTCTAGTTCTCTTTCAGAAAGCCCGTATAAATCTAAAATTCCTACTCTCCCAGCAAGTGATTCACTTACATTCTTCATTGTTTGAAATACCTGTGAGCCTGTTAAATAATATAATGTTCCTACTTTTTTTCCATTTCCAAACATTTCATTATTTCTTGCAGTATCTACTTTCATTTTTATATAAGATAACAAATCTGGAGCATATTGAAATTCGTCTATTATTAGTGGTGGTTCATAAGTTCGCAAAAATAGTTCTGGATCTTCTATTGCTTGACTTCTTATTAACAAATTATCAAGAGATACATAGTTTATTTTTTCTTTCGAAGTTGCAACTAAATGATTTAGCAATGTAGTTTTGCCAACTTGCCTTGGACCAGTTATCATTATTATAGGGCATTTATCTATTAAAGAGTTTATGCTATTTTCTATTGTTCTTCTAATATATTTTGCCATTTCTCCTCACCTCATTTTTATTATATACCATTTATAATAAAAAATCCACTATTTTTTTAGATTTTTTCGGAGTTACACTCCAAATTTTGTTGTAAATTAAATTTCTGCATAAAAGCCGTTATCTGTTACAGAATAATGTTTTTATAATTTATATTTCTTGTTATTGGTTAGAGTAAACTTCTAAAAAAAGTATTTCAAATATGTCGGTCCAGCTGCTTTTTTGTAGAAATTCTAAATTGTTTTTATGGCACCCTTCCATCAGAGATGAACTCTTTCCATAAAAACAATTAAGAATTTCTAACTTAAAGCACTCTCCATTCCATATTTTCATACTTTTTTTAGAAGCCCACTCTAACCTAGTTTAACCAATGATTATTTAAATTATAAAAACATTATTCTGTAACCTCTATTGTAACAAATTACCCCCTCCCTATTGAATTTTACTTCCATTTTATGTATAATAGTCCCATACATTTTAAATTAAGAAGGGATGATGTATTATGGATACTACTTTAGTAAAAAACTTGTACAGAAACATTGATGAGTACGACCAAAAAGAAGTTAAGCTATCTGGTTGGGTACGTACATTAAGAGATTCTAAAAATTTTGGATTTATTGAATTAAATGATGGAAGCTTTTTTAAAAACGTTCAAATCGTTTTTGATGATAAATTAAATAATTTTGAGGAAATTAGAAAATTGTCTATTAGTTCTTCTATAATAGTAGAAGGACAAGTTGTAAAAACAGAAAATGCGAAACAACCTTTTGAAATAAAAGCTAGCAAAGTCCAAGTGGTAAATCTTGCAGATTTAAATTACCCACTTCAAAAGAAAAAACATTCTTTTGAATACTTAAGAACTATTGCTCACTTGCGTCCAAGAACAAATACATTTAATGCCGTATTTAGAGTAAGGTCTGTACTTTCTTATGCAATACACAAATTCTTTCAAGAAAAAGGATTTGTATATGTTCATACTCCAATAATTACAGGTAGCGACTGCGAAGGTGCCGGAGAAATGTTTAGAGTTACTTCATTAGATATGGACAACCTACCTAAAGCAGAAGATGGAAGTGTAGATTTTTCTCAAGACTTTTTTGGAAAATCTTCTCATTTGACAGTTAGTGGACAACTTGATGTAGAAACTTTTGCACATGCATTTAGAAATGTATATACATTTGGACCTACATTTAGAGCTGAAAACTCAAATACTGTAAAGCATGCTGCAGAATTTTGGATGATAGAACCTGAAATATGCTTTGCAGATTTAAACGACGATATGGATTTAGCAGAAGAAATGATTAAGTACATTATTACTTATGTTAGAGAAAATGCTCCTGAAGAAATGGAATTCTTTAATAAGTTTATTGATACAGGATTATTTGAGAAATTAGATAATGTAGTAAATTCTGATTTTGGAAGAATTACATATACTGATGCAATTAAAGAACTAGAAAAAGTAAACGACAAATTCGAATTTCCTGTTCACTGGGGAACTGATATTCAAACAGAGCATGAAAGATATTTAAGTGAAGTTGTATTTAAACGTCCTGTATTTGTTACAGATTACCCAACCGAAATTAAAGCCTTTTATATGAAGCAAAATTCTGATGGAAAAACAGTTGCTGCAGCTGATTTATTAGTTGCAGGAATCGGAGAAATAATTGGTGGTAGCCAAAGAGAAGATGATTTTGAAAAACTATCTAAGAGAATGAAAGAATTAAACCTTTCTGAAGAAGATTATTGGTGGTACTTAGACTTACGTAAATATGGTAGTTGCCCACATTCAGGCTTTGGTTTAGGTTTTGAAAGAATGATGATGTATTTAACAGGTATTCAAAACATTAGAGATGTACTACCTTTCCCAAGGACACCAAAGAATTGCGAATTCTAATGTTAAAAATTTGATATATATATATAATTTATAGTATGGGGCAGATATTTTCTGCTCCATTACTTTTTTTGTTTGACATAATACGATTAACAGAGTATAATATAAATTAGGTACATTTTTTTATGTATTTATAAAAGACAGAAAAGGAGTACATTATGAAAAACGTAACATTCATCTCTTGCCGTGAAACCCCTGAAGGTTACCTATTGCGGGAAACTAGCACTGGTGTAGTCCTCGAAAAGTACCACACTACTAAACAGGACGGTACTAGGTCTTGGCAGGTTAAGGAATTCCTTAACAAGGTCATTTGGCGTGACCTCACTGAGATCATTGATTTGACCAGGAAGCTGATTGGGAACGACTGCCCACTCTACGTAGATAACGACTCTGTCGCCATTACGCAGAGAATGCAGATGTACTTGGAGAAAGATGAGGATATCATCCTCTTCAGGACATTGTATAACGGCTAACTCTGTCTTGGCAGGTGCAGGTTTCTGCGCCTGCCTTCTTTTATATCCGTTTTCTATCTATAAAGCTTTTTTTCATTCATTTACCAAAATTCACATCAAATAAAATTTTCTAAAAGCCCTGTAATTTGCCTTTTCCCCCTATTAGTAGTATAATATAAGTATGCTATATTTTTATAGTTGTATAGTGAACAGAAACAACAAATAAAGAAATGAGGTAACAACATGAGTGAAATCTACAAAATTGAGCTACCCTTGTATCGTGACGTTCCTCGGAGTTTTCGGAGTTTCATCTCCGAACTCTCCAAATCCGATGTAGAGCTCTGCAACTTGGCCAATTACATGGTCAAGTTTGAAACCACCACAAAAGGTGAAGAACGTTTGACGTTCTATCCGTTTCTCAGCACGGCTGACGAAAAGCTAAAAAAGGCATCAATACCTGTCAGAATGTTGTGTAACAACTTGAAACTTCCTACTGTTAGGGAGAGAAAGCAAATCAGCCTGTTCGCGACGAAATTCAACATGCTCTCATCAGTGGTGGGAGCTCGAAGAAGCCGGAAGTGCGTCTTCCGAATCGGAATTACCGAAATCACCCTCGAAAATGAGGGGAAGTACCCAAAGGCGAAAGCCATATTAACCGTCATTTTTGAGACAAAGGTATTGGCCTTGTCTATGGCTGTCGACAACCTGTTTAAGGTCCTCAGCTAAAACTGTTCACCCAGGTAGCTTATTAGTTTAAGCGCCCGAAAAACCACCATACTTTCCAGTATGGTGGCTATAATTTTTATATTTATTATTCTGCTGAATTGTTTTCAGCTTCTGGAGCTTCATAAGCTTCTAATATAGCTTTTTGAATTTTCTCTCTTGTCTCTGGATTTATTGGATGAGCTATATCTTTGAATTCTCCGTTTGGAGTTTTTCTGCTAGGCATAGCTATAAATAATCCATCTTGGCTTTCGATAACTTTGATGTCGTGTACAACGAACTCGTTATCGAATGTTACAGAAGCAACAGCTTTCATTCTGTTCTCTGAATTTACTTTTCTTAAACGTACATCTGTTATTTGCATATTGAGCACCTCTTTCTTAAAGTTTTAAAAATATTTGTACATTAGTTGTCATTTGTGACTGTTTTCTATGTACTATTTATATTATTCTCCAAAAAAGATTTTTTTCCTTCTATTTTTTATATTTTTCTACAAATTATTTATTTCACAAAATCTTACTTTTACCATATACTATATTGAAAATATTCAAAAAAAAGTATATAATAGGTATGATTTAGGCTTTATATAAGTATAGGGAGTGTTCAAAATGATAGAAATTGAAGATTTAAAACCATATAAACACATACACCTAATAGGAATTGGTGGCGTAAGTATGAGTGGTATTGCAGAAATTTTGCATTCTTGTGGCTTTATTGTTACAGGTTCTGATGCAGTTCAATCAGAAAATACTGACAGACTTATTAAAAACCATATTCCTGTTAAAATAGGTCACGATTTAGAAAGCTTAGAAAAATCTAATTTAGTTGTTTATAGCGCTGCTATTAAAAAAGATGACGTAGAGTTAGTTAGAGCTAAAGAGTTAAATATTCCAATAATAGAAAGAGGAACTTTTTTGGGTATACTCACAAAATCTTTTAAAAATACAATTTGTATTTCTGGTACTCACGGAAAAACAACAACTACTTCTATGATTTCGCTATGTTTTTTACACGCTGGTAAAGACCCATCAATTCAAGTAGGTGCTTATTTAAAACAACTAGATGCTAATTATAGAGTTGGAAAAAGTGACTACTTTATAATCGAAGCTTGCGAATATGTAGAAAGTTATTTAAAACTATTTCCAAAGACAGAAGTTATTTTAAATATTGATAACGACCATTTAGATTATTTTGGTAGCTTAGAAAATATTATTACATCTTTTAGTAACTACATAAAACTTTTACCAGATGACGGTCTTTTAGTTATAAACTGGGATGATGATAATTGCAGGAAAATTGCAAAATATACTAATGCAAAAGTGTTAACTTATGGTATAAAAAATGAGAATGCAAATTTTGTTGCTAGAAACATAAATTTTAACAGTAATGGCTTTCCTACTTTTGATGTATATTATAATAATACTTTTTATAAAACAATAGCTCTTTCTGTACCTGGCATCCACAATGTTATGAATGCCCTTGCTTGTATAGCAGTATGCTATAATTACGGCTTAGAAAGAGAAGATATTAAAGATGCATTATTAAAATATACAGGTGCTCACAGAAGGTTTGAATTTAAAGGTAGTTTCAATAATGTAAATGTATATGACGATTATGGACATCATCCTACTGAAATTGTTGCTACTGCAGAAGCTTTAAAGCAAAAGAAGTTTAATAAATCTTGGGTAATTTTTCAGCCTCATACATACAGTAGAACTAAAAATTTATTAAACGATTTTGCAACTGCGTTAATAAATTTTGATAATATAATAGTTACAGATATTTATGCTGCAAGAGAAACTAATACTTACAATATATCTTCAAAAGATTTAGTAGATAAAATTACTGAATTAGGTCGTAAAGCATTATATATTAAAGATTTTGATGAGATTGTAAAATATGTAAAAGAAAATGCGAAACCTGGTGATATTGTCCTTACCCAAGGAGCTGGAACAGTTACAAACATAGGACCTATGCTTGTTGATACGGAAATAAATTAGCATAAATTTTTAAGAAAATGTTAATAGCTTTGCTTTAATGTGTATGCTATAATTTAGTAGAGGTGGTAACATTTGAAAATTTTAAGAAACGTACTAATAGTTGTTCTAGCAATTATACTTATATTTGGACTTATTTTATACATAGCTGGAGACAATATGTATAAGAATGCATTAGCAGGAAAAAGTTTGGAAGATGTAATAGCAGAAATACAGTCAGACCCAAATTATGTAGAATATGAGGATTTACCTCAAAATTATATAAATGCTGTAATCGCTGTAGAAGACCATAGATTTAGAGAACACGGCGCAATTGATTTAATTGCAATAGCAAGAGCAATATATGTTAATATAAGTACTTTTTCATTTCGAGAAGGTGGAAGCACTATAACTCAGCAGGTTGCTAAAAATATTTTTTATATAACTGAAGATAATCCTGTTGTAAGGAAATCTGCTGAGATACTTACTTCGTTTGATCTGGAAGATAAATATACTAAGAACGATATTTTGGAATTATATGTAAATACTATTTATTTCGGAGATGGTTACTATGGTATTGAAGAAGCTTGCCAAGGTTATTTAAACAAAGATGCTACTGAAATGACTTTAGCTGATTCTACAATGATGGCAGGAATTCCAAATGCACCTAGTGTATATGCTCCTACAGTTAACCCAGATTTAACGCGAGACCGTCAAGAGAAAGTAATTTCTTCTATGGTAGAATATAACTATATTTCTGAAACAGATGCAAATAATTTGATTGATAGTTTGGATGAGTATTATGAGAATTTAAGCAAGTTATTGAAAAGTGAGTAATTGGCTGATACTTTAATGAGAAATATTTTAGTAAAAAGTTATCCACAAAATGTGGATAACTTTTTGTTTTACTACTCTAAGTATTTATACAAACTCTTCCCAAACTAAATTTGCTAAATCAATGCCCTTATTTGTTAATTTAATTGTATCTCCATCTATCTCTAATAAATTTTCATTTACTAATTTTTCTAGTTCTCGTCTATATACAAATATTGGATTTTCGCCAAACTTATTTTTAAAATCTTGTACTTTAATTCCATCAATTTTGCGTAGTCCTAGCATCATAAACTCTTGCATCTTACTACTCTTATTTTGCTTTTCGTGAAATATAATATTATCTACTTCTTTTCCTGTTTCATAATTATTTACATATTCCTCTATTGTATCCACATTAGAGTATCTTACATTATTTGTATATGAATGCGCAGATGCACCTATACCAATATACTCTTCTTGATTCCAACAAGCTAAATTGTGCTTAGATTCATAGCCCTTTTTAGCAAAATTAGATATTTCATAATGCGTATATCCCGCCTCTTCTAGCTTTGTTTTTACAAGCCAATACATCTGTCTTTCAAGCTCGTCACTTGGCAATGTAATTTTATTTGCTTCTAATTTATTATAAAAAGGTGTTCCCTCTTCTATAATTAGCGAATACGTTGAAATATGCTCTGGCGACAACTTAATAATATTATTTATACTTTGTTCTACATCTTCTATTGTTTGCTTTGGAATTCCTAGCATTAAGTCCACATTTATATTTTCGAATCCAATTTTTCTTGCAATATTGTATGTATTTAAAAAATCTGAATATGAGTGTATTCTTCCAAGAGTTTTCAAAATTCTATCTTGAGTTGACTGTAGCCCAATACTTAATCTATTTATTCCACATTTTTTATATTCTTTCAATTTTTCTTCATCAACAGTACCAGGGTTCACTTCAATTGTAATTTCTATATTTCCAGTTTTGTTTGTATCATTTTCAGTAATTGTTTTATTTTCGTTCGCTTTATCGTTTTTCGCTAAATTATCCATACTATCTAAAACAAAATATTTTTTTATAGTTTCTAAAATTTCAGAAATATACTTAGCAGGTATAATTGATGGGGTTCCTCCTCCTATGTATATACTTTTTACAATTACTAAGTCGTCTCTGCCCTCTTCATAGTCTTTTCTATTGCCTTCTCCTACTTCCTGTAATTCGTATTTAACCCATTTTATATACTGTTTAATTAAGCTTTCTTTCCCCGTGTACGATTTAAAGTCACAATACTCACATTTTTTCTTACAAAATGGTATGTGTACATAAATTCCAACATTCTTTGTTCCCATTTCTACTCCTTTTTGGCACCTTTGTGCCTGGCACCAAAGTGCCATTTGGCACTTTTGGGGACAGCTTGAGTTCGCCTTTTATATTTTTTAAAAACACGTCCCAAAAGATGATAGACTTGTCTCATTTGGACCGTCTCCTAACCAGACATTTTTACTATTGCTTGTAATCTATAGTTTACACCAGATTTTCCTATTGGCTCTTTTAACATTTTGCCAAGTTCTGTTAAAGATGCTTCTGGGTTTTTTATTCTAAGTTCTGCTATTTCTTTTAAGTTTTCAGGTAATTTGTTGAACTTGCCCTCTTGTTTTAGTTTGTTTATTGCTTCTATTTGTTTTACTGCTGCATCTACAGTTTTAGATAGATTAGCTGTTTCGCAGTTTACTATTCTATTAACGTTGTTTCGCATATTTCTATATACTCTAATGTCTTCAAATTTTAACACCGAATTGCTTGCTTCTATAAATGCAAGGAATTTTGATATTTCTTCTCCGTCTTTTGAATATATTATATATTTTGATGCTTTTTTTGCTTTTGTTTCTTTAGGTGGTTCTGTTTCTTTTAATTGTTTTTGTCCTTTGGATATAGCTTCTGTTTTTAAGATTTTTAAGCTAATTCCATATTTAGCTAAAATTTTTATAATTTCTTGTGCTATTTTCTCTGTTTTTAATGCTATTTCTATATGATATTTATTTTTAGGATTGTTTATTGTTCCTCCTCCTAAAAAAGCACCTCTCACAAATGCCTTTTCTTCGTTCTCACTTTCTCCTACCTTGTATTCTTCAAACATATTTTTAATTATTATACTTTGCTCTTTTGGTATTGTTATAGTAAAGTTTTTTCCTATTATGTCAATGTTATATTTCTGTACGTTCAAATTACTTAGCAATTTTGCAAATCTATTTATGTTATACTCGCTTTCTGTAGAAAATTTTATGTTTAACTTTCCAACTGTTTTAGGAGATGATACTATAACAGCATTGTTACTATTCAAGTAGCCATACATTTCAGCTTTTACACTAATTTTATTAGCCAAATTAGACATTTTGCTTAGTTCTTCTTTAACTTCTGTTGAAAATGACATTTTAAATTTCATTCCTTTCTTGTTTTACTCTAAAGCATACATAATAATGAAAAATTTTTGTAAAGTGACACTTTTAAATCTACTAATTTACACGCATTTCTATAACTCTATCTTGTTTGTTTAAATCTTTAATGCATTTTATGCCTGTATATTTTTGAGCAGTTTCTTTGAAAATATTGCTTACACTTTCTTTTTGATTATACCCGATTTCAACTAATATGTGTCCTCCACTTTTTATATATTTATATGCTTCTTTGGCTATTATTCTATAAAAGTCCAGACCGTCTATTCCACCATCAAGAGCTAGCATAGGCTCGTTTTGAACTTCCTTTGATAATGTAGTTATAGTCGTACTTTCTATATATGGTGGATTTGATACTATAATGTCAAATTTTTTTTCTACAATATTTTCGAACATATTTGATATTATAAATTTTACATTTGCATCATTATCCTTAGCATTTTTCTTAGCAATAGCTATTGCCTCGCAACTTATGTCTGTTGCATATATTTCTACTTCACATTTGTTTTTTAAGTAGTTTTCTAAAGAAATTGCTATAGCTCCACTTCCTGTACAAAGGTCTAGTATTTTCAATTTGCTATTTTTTTCTGCTTTTTCCTGTTCCTTCCCTTTTATATTAAACTTTTCTTTTAATTTTGTTGCAGTTTTTCTATTTAATTCTAAATTGATAATTTTCAGTACTTCGCCTACTAAAATTTCTGTATCCGGCTGAGGTATTAGTACATTTTCATCTATATAAAAATTAAGCCCCATAAATTCTTGTTTATGAGTAATGTATTGTACCGGTTTACCGAGATATTACTTCTTCTATATAAAATATATATTTTTGCTCTAAATCATTAGGAACTTCTTCTTCACTATTTATTATAATTTCTGTTTTGCTCATTTTTAAGGTATATTCTAATAATAATTCTGCTTTAAAAATTGCATCTTCTATATTATTTTCTATTAACTTATTTATACCAACTTTTTTTAGTTTTTGTATATCCAATTTTTATTCTCCTAAAAAATTTATTTATAAACTATTCTTTGTTAAATTTCTATAAACTGCTATCTTTGTTCCAAACATCAAAGTTCTTTTTATAACAAAAAAATAACCCCACATTAGCCGCAAGATGAATGAAATTTTAAGAGCCTGTTTTCACAGGTGGGTGTCTTGTTGAATGCTTCTGGGTTTCTTACTATTGTTAAAATGTAAGCTTACACGCCACATCCAAAGGCGGACTCCCTTTAATCTATTGTTGGTTCTAAAATTCCAGTCTACACGCACTACGCAGGGAATTAAAATATTTATTTATCTTTAATGTACTTATATAATATCACAGAGCAAAACCTTTTTCAAGTGTTTTTTATATTTTTTACAATATCTTCACAATCGGTTACCATCCACTTGATAGTCTCAACAATTACAAAACAATTTCTCTTTTTAATAACCCATTCTTTATGCTACCTATTCCTATAAACTCGCTTGTTACATCATATATTCTATATAATCCATCTTCCACATTATAACTTAGTTTGACTCCATTAGTAAATAACTCTAGTTTTCTATTGTCTAGTTTTATTTTATTATTATCTCCATATATTTTTGAAAATATACTTTCGATTTTTATTAAATATCCATTTAATTTTTCTTTATCTGTACTATATTTTTCTAGTTCTTCTACAGTTATACTATCCTGTATGCTAAAAATTCCCACCTTGGTTCTATTTAATTCTTTCATACATCCAACTGTTCCTAGCTTTTCAGCAATATCTTCACATAAGCTTCTAATATATGTTCCTTTAGAACATTTTACCGTAAATGCGACTGTTTTTTCAGTTTTGTTAATTGTATTTAACTTTATTTCGTAAATTTCAATGTCTCTTGCTTGTATTTCCACTTCTACATTTTTTCTAGCATATTCATACAATTTTTTGCCATTTACTTTTATTGCTGAATACATTGGAGGTACTTGTTTTTGCTTCCCTATGAAGCTATTTAATACGTTTAAAACATTTTCTTTTTCAATAATATTGTCTGGCACTTCTCGTTCATCTACTATTTTTCCTTCGGCATCTGCAGTATCTGTTTTTATGCCTAATTTTAATTCAACCTCGTACTCTTTATCGTGATTTATTAAATATTGTGATAGTTTTGTTCCTTTTCCTATTAAGATTGGTAAAAGCCCTGTAGCATTAGGGTCTAATGTACCAATATGTCCAGTTTTTTCATTTAGTATATGTTTTACTTTATTTACCACATTGTTTGAAGTGCAGTTTTTACCTTTATTTATTAGTATAATTCCGTCCATTTCAAGTCCTTTCAAAACGTGTGGACAAAAGTGTTCTCTTTTTTGTCCACACGAGCAAAATATTTTTTAGTATTATTTCAAAAAATAATGAATAAGAAAATAAATCCATCTAATATTATTCGTGGACAAAAAGTTGTATCCCTTTTGTCCACATTTTTATATAACTGACTTAATTTGTCTAAGAATTTTTTCCTTAGCTTGCTCTATTGTACATTGCATTGTAGCACCTGCTGCACGTATGTGACCACCACCACCAAGTAGTAAACATACATCAGATACATTTACATATTCATTAGAACGTAAAGATGCTTTACATCCATTATC
>CALXRZ010000036.1 GCA_944391015.1 uncultured Clostridia bacterium
AAGAATACAAAAAATTCTGGGATAAGTATAAAAAGGTTGAAGAACTTAAAGATAAAGATTATGACGAATATGTAAAAGAAAAAGAAATACTATTTATAAAAAGCGATTTGGAAAAAGTTTCAACAAACGAAAATAAATACTATAAAATAATAGCATTTTATAGGAATAAATTAGTAGAATTAGGTGTTATGAGAAACTTACGTAATTCATATATATCAGAAGGAAAATACACTAAAGTAAAAAACGGAAAAAGACTAGAGAGAATAAAACAAGAAGCAGTATAAATGTAAAAGGAATTTGGTATGAAAGAGAATTGCGAAATAATATATAAAAACTTAGAAAAAAAACAAAAATATGAAAGTACAATTAAACAGGTCGTAACAGAATGCTTTAAAAAGGAAAATTTAGACAAAACAAATTTGTATATGAGTATAACTTTAACAAATCCAGAAGAAATAGAAAAGCTAAATATGCAATATAGAAATATAGATAGGCCTACAGATGTACTTTCTTTTCCTATGTTTGAAAAAGATGAATTAGATAATTTTATAAAAGAAAATTCTAAAAATACAGATGTAAATGAAGAGGGCGACATATTAGGCGACATAGTTATTTCTATTCCAAGAGTATATGAGCAAGCTGAAGAATATGGGCATAGTTTTGAAAGAGAACTTGCCTATATGGTAGTTCACGGCTTTTATCATTTAATGGGCTATGACCATATTGAAGAAAATGATAAAAAAGTAATGAGGGCAAAGGAAGAATCCGTTTTAAACGAACTTGGAATAAAAAGAGAAACAAGTCAAAAAAAAAGTGAAGAAGAATTAGAACAAATAGAAGAACAGGAAAAAGTAGACGAAAAAAAAACAACAAATAGTAACTTTTTAGATGCTTGGAAAAATGCAATTGATGGAATTATATATGCTACAACAACTCAAAGAAATATAAAAATACAACTAGTACTAGCAGTAATAGTTGTTATTGTCAGTTTGTTTTTTGACTTAAATAGAGCAGAGTTTTTATGCTTTTTATTTACAATAATTTTAATATTATTTGCCGAAATGGTAAATACAGCAATAGAAACTGTTGTAGACTTGTATGTTGATGTTTATCATCCAAAAGCAAAAATTGCAAAAGATGTTGCTGCAGGTGGAGTTGTAATTACTGCAATAAATGCAATAATCGTAGCATACTTTTTATTCTTTGATAAACTTAGCGATATAGGCTTAAACTTTATAAGAAATATAGTAAATTCACCAGTACACTTAGCATTTTCAGTAATTGTTATAGTAGTAATTGCAGTTTTGGCTCTTATTGCAATGGCAAAAACAAATAAGCATAAAGGACTAAATCATAAGTTTATACCAAGTGGTTTTACCACCTTAGCATTTGCTGCAAATACAATTATTTGGATTGTTACACAAAGCTCCAGAAATATAGCAAATACTATAATTATTACATTATCTTTAGTGCTCGCTATACTAGTATCAGCAAGCAGAATAGAGGCAAAAGCACATAAACTTTCAGAAGTTATTTTTAGTGCTTGCTTAGGAATTATTTTAGTACTAATTTTGTATGGTATAGCTTTAGGCTTTACCGCATTGCAATTATAGAAAATATAGTGATGATATTCTAATATGTTTACAAATCAAAATAGGTTTAAGCAAAAAAATACTTTTGGGTAAACCTTAAAATAAATTAGAATCACAAAATCAAGAGGTGAACAAAAGTGAAAGGAACAAAAATATTTGTTGTTATACTTATACTTTTAATATTGGTAGCAGGAGGTTTGCTAGCATTAAAAATGTTTAATAAAGCCCAAAGACAGGAAGCGAACACAAATGCTGTAAATGAAACTACTCAGGAAGAAGTAGTAGTACAAAAACCAAAAACATTATCTGGAGACTCAAGGCCAATAGCTGTAATGATAGATAATAACATAAACGCAATGCCACAAGCAGGCCTTTTAGAAGCAGATATAATATATGAAATTATTGTAGAAGGTGGAGAATCAAGATTGATGCTAATCCTTCAAGATAAAGATTTGGACAAAATAGGACCAATACGTAGCGCAAGACATTACTTCTTAGACTATGCATTAGAAAATGATGCAATATATGTACATTATGGTTGGAGTCCACAGGCACAATCCGATATTACTTCACTTGGAGTAGATAATATAAATGGAATTTATGAAAGTGAAGATTCATTTTGGAGAGTTGATGACAAATATGCACCTCATAATGCAGTAACTAGTACAAAAAACATTTTAGAAATTGCAGATAGAAAAGGTTATAGAGTAGAGAAAGAAAAAGAAAATGTATTAAATTATGTTGTAGACGAGGTTAACCTAGCAGATGGAGAGATTGCAAACACAGTAACAATACCATATTCATCTGGAAATGTTGTAAAATATGAGTACGATGAAGACTTAAAAGAATATGTACGTTACTCAAGAGGAGAAAAACAAGTTGACTGGGACACAGAAAAAACAGTAACAACTAAAAATATAATAATAGAAAAAGCACGAAATACAACATTAAATGACGGTTCAGGCAAAGGCAGACAAACACTAGATAATATAAAGGAACTTGACGGTTATTATATTACAAATGGAAAAGCAATAAAAATCACTTGTGATAAAACTACAAGAAGTGGTCAAACAGTATACAAAGATTTAGACGGAAATGAAATAGACGTAAATGATGGAAAAACATTTATACAAATTTGTCCAATAGACGCAGAAATAACAATAGAAGAATAAAACAAAAACGAGAGTTGAAAGAGGAAAATATCCTTTTTTAACTCTCGTTTGCGGTTATTGCGGAAGTTCTAGGTACTGCTTAATCAGATTATGATTGTTATCATATATCTGGTGCAAGGTTACGTTGATTATGCTCCCCAACTCTACGCTATCATAAAGTGATAGAGAATCGATAGTGGTGGTCAAATCACCATAACTCACAGTTACGTAGTTGCACTCCGGCGAGATAATATGAGGAATCAAGCGTGTACCCTCAATGGTCCACCTAGTCTCTCTCTTTATTTCCATAGGAGTGTGTTCTTTTGAAAGTACTGTTGCTTGAACCGGGGTATACTCGTGCACATATTTAGTTGTGTCAGAATAATCTTCGGTACTAGGAACATTACTGTTCAAAAAGAAAACAGGACTAGCCAAAACTAGCGTAACAGCAATACCAATAAGTAACCGTTTTACCATTTTCATAATAAAACAAACTCCTTTCAAAAGAGTAATGTTACGGTACTCCACAGTTAGTAGGGTAGTATAAAAAATAAAAACACCATAACAACATTATACCACGGTAAACATAATGTGTCAAATTAAAAAAATGTCGAAAATTCATTGTGCAAAGTCAATCTATTTGATATAATACAAACATATAATTAAGAGATTGCAATTCAACATTTTAAGTAATTTAAAATAGAGAATTATTTTACTGCAGAAAAATTACTTTGAGTTAGTGATGGCTTAAAGTTGTATAGCTTTTTGAATACAATAAAAATGAATTGTAATAAAGAAAGGAAGTAGTGCTAAATGTGTGAATGTGTGGAAAATAAAATAAGAGAAGAAGTAAAAAAAATAATGGAACCATATAAACAAGAAAAAGATAACCTTATACCAATATTAAACGAAGTACAAGAAAAATATGGATATATTCCAAAAGTTGCTCAAATGGAAATATCAAAATATTTAGAAATTCCAATGGCAGAAATATATGGTGTAATAACTTTTTATGCAAGATTTACATTAGAGCCTAAAGGAAAATATAATATTTCAGTTTGCCTAGGAACAGCGTGTTTTGTAAAGGGTTCACAAGCAATATTAGATAGATTAAAAGAAAGACTAAACTTAGAAGAAGGTAAAACAAGTGAAGATGGAAAATATTCTATAGACACAACTAGATGTGTTGGAGCTTGTGGAATTGCGCCAGTATTTACAGTAAATGATGAGGTTTATGGTCACGCTACAGTTAAGAAACTTGATGAGGTTTTAGATGAACTTGAAAAACTTGAAAAATAATCGGAAATTAGAGTTACTTAAGTTTAGAAAGAATCTTTTGGTTTTAACTTTTTCGCTTGACAGTTACCAAATATTTATTTGTAATAATTAAGTCTAACAAGCTCATCACAGTCAAAATAGCACAAGTTAAGCGTAAAAATAACTAGTTTAAAAGAATTTTCTTTTATAACTATGTTAAGCAAAGCGAGAAAGAAATTAAATTTAAAATGGAACAAAAGGTTTGATATATAATAAGGAAAAAGCTAGTAAATCAAAAAGGAGGTCTTAAATGAAAACCATAGAAGAATTAAACAAAATTAGGTCAGAAAAAAGAATTGAATTAGATTTAAGAAGAAATACAAATGCAGATACAAGAGAAAAGCACATTTTAGTCTGCAACGGAACAGGGTGTACTTCATCTAAATCACCACAAATTTTAGAAAATTTTAAAAAATTAGTAGAAGAAAATAATTTAACAAATGTACGTGTTATAAAAACTGGTTGTTTTGGCTTATGCGCCAAAGGACCAATTGTAATAATTCGTCCGGAAGATACTTTTTATGCAATGGTAAAACCAGAAGATTGTGAAGAAATTATAAAGTCTCATATAATGGAGGGCAAAGTAGTAGAAAGATTACTTTGCAAAGACATAGATGGAAAAAAAGTTATGAAATTGGATGAACTAAATTTCTATAAAAAGCAAAAAAGAATTGCATTAAAAAACTGTGGAGTTATCAATCCAGAAGAAATAGATGAATACATAGCTTTTGATGGATATAGGGCATTAGCTAGAGTACTAATGGAGATGTCACCAGATGAAGTAATCGAAATAGTAGATAAATCAGGACTTAGAGGAAGAGGAGGTGCAGGCTTCCCAACAGGAAAAAAGTGGAAAGCCACAAAAGATGCAAAAGGAGAAACAAAATATGTAGTATGTAATGCAGATGAGGGTGACCCTGGAGCATTTATGGATAGAAGTATCTTAGAAGGAGACCCACACGCAGTGCTAGAAGCAATGGAAATAGCTGGGTACGCAGTAGGAGCAGAAAAAGGATATATATACGTAAGAGCTGAATATCCAATAGCAGTTGAAAGATTAAAAATTGCAATAAATCAAGCAAGAGAATATGGAATACTTGGAAAAAATATATTTGGTACAAATTTTAGTTTTGATATAGAAATAAGGCTAGGAGCAGGAGCTTTCGTATGTGGAGAAGAAACAGCACTTTTAGAATCAATAGAGGGACGTAGAGGTCAGCCAAGAGTAAAACCTCCATATCCTGCACAATCAGGTTTATGGGGATGTCCAACTCTAATAAATAACGTTGAAACATATGCAAACATTGCTCAAATAATATTAAAAGGTGCAGAATGGTATTCATCAATAGGAACTGCGAATTCAAAGGGAACAAAAGTATTTGCGCTAGGTGGAAACGTAAACAATGTAGGCTTAGTAGAAGTACCAATGGGAACAACATTAAGGGAAATAGTATTTGACATAGGTGGTGGAATACCAAATGGTAGAGAATTTAAAGCAGCACAAACAGGTGGACCATCAGGAGGTTGTATACCAAAAGAACACTTAGATACACCAATCGATTATGAATCATTAAAAGAAATAGGCTCTATGATGGGGTCAGGTGGTTTAATAGTAATGGATGATACAAAATGTATGGTATGCTTAGCAAAATTCTACTTGCAATTTACAGTAAGCGAGAGTTGTGGAAAATGTACACCTTGCAGAATTGGAACCAAAAGAATGCTAGAAATACTAGAAAAATTGACTAGTGGAGAAGGAAACGAATACGACATCTACAGACTAGAAAAATTAGCAGTAAACATAAAAAAAGCTAGTATATGTGGATTAGGACAAAGTGCTCCGAACCCAGTAATAAGTACCTTAAAATACTTCAGAGAAGAATTTAGACAACACGCTATAGAAAAAGAATGTAAAGCAATGGAATGTAAAGCATTATCAAGAATAGAAATAGATGAGGAAAAGTGTAAAGCTTGTGGATTATGCCAAAGAAATTGTCCAGTAAATGCAATCGAGGGAGAAGGAAGAGAGAAAAGACATATAAATCAAGATAAATGTATTAAGTGTACGACGTGTATTAGGTCTTGTCCATTCCACGCAATTGGGTAGAAGCAATGAAAAGCTTCGAATTACGTCGTTAAATTTCAAAATATAATCCTCAGCGTACACCAAGTACGCCTCCGGTTATATTATGAAATTTGCCTAGTACTTCTCGCTTTTACTTGCTACTATGAAATATTACGATGTAAACTTCGCGATTAGAGAGTTGTTGAAGTTTAACAAAATAAAATATTATGATAAATTATATATGGATATTTTAAAAGAAGAATTTGACGAAAAAGGAAAAACATATATAAAAAATAAAAATATAAAATAAACCTGTCCCAAAAAGTGCCAAATGGCACTTCGGTGACAGGCACCAAGGTGCCAAAAGGAGGAAAGTGATGGTTAATTTAAAAATTGATGATAAAAATGTTGTAGTGCCAGAGGGTACAACTATACTAGATGCAGCAAAACAAGCAGGTATAGATATTCCAACTTTATGCTTCTTAAAAGATATAAATGAGGTTGGAGATTGCAGAATGTGTATTGTTGAGGTAGAAGGAAGAAGAGGGTTTGCAACATCGTGTATTCAAACAGTAGAAGAGGGAATGGTGGTGCATACTCATACACCAAACGTATTAGAAGCAAGACACGCAATTCTAGATTTAATTATATCAAATCACTCTAAGGATTGCTTAACTTGCACACGTTCTGGAAATTGTGAGCTTCAAGACTTAGCAATTAAATTTAATGTGTTAGACATTGAATTTAAAGGTGAAAGAACTGAGCATAAAATCGACGATAAATCGCCATCAATCGTAAGAGATTTTAATAAATGTATTTTATGTAGAAGATGTGTTGCAACTTGCAAAAATGTACAAAACATAGGTGCAATAGATTGTATCGAAAGAGGTTTTGAGTCGTGTATTTCTACAACATATGATCATAGTTTAAATGATGTAAACTGCACATTTTGTGGACAATGTATTGAATCTTGTCCAACAGGTGCTTTACACGAAAAAGAAAATATAAATGATGTATGGGCAAAATTAAAAGACCCAGATACATATGTTGTTGTACAAACAGCACCATCAATCAGAGTGGCACTAGGTGAAGAGTTTGGAATGGAAATAGGAACAAATGTTACTGGCAAGATGGTATCTGCATTAAAAAGACTTGGCTTTGACAAAGTATTTGACACAAATACAGGTGCTGACTTCACAATTATGGAAGAAGCAACAGAATTTGTAAAAAGATTTAAAGAAAATGATAACTTGCCAATGACTACTTCTTGCTGTCCTGGATGGGTACGTTTCGCAGAAATGGAATATCCAGAAAACTTAGCTCATTTATCGAGTTGCAAATCGCCACATCAAATGTTTGGAGCACTTATAAAATCATATTACGCAGAAAAAAATAACATAGACCCTAAAAAAATATATGTAGTATCTGTAATGCCTTGCATAGCTAAAAAATATGAAAGACAAAGAGAAGAAATGAAAGTAAATGGTTTATGGGATGTAGACGCAGTAATAACTACTCGTGAGCTTGCAAGAATGATAAAACAAGCAAACATAGAATTTGATAAACTAGAAGATGAGTCATTTGACAATCCTATGGGAGAAGCAACTGGTGCAGCAGCAATATTTGGTGTAACTGGAGGAGTTATGGAAGCAGCACTTCGTACAGCATATGAGTTAATAACAGGAGAAGAATTAAAGAAATTGGACTTTGAAGAAGTTAGAGGAGCAAAAGGAATAAAGAAAGCAACTGTACAAATAGGAGATAAAGAAATTAAAGTTGCAGTTGCACACGGTTTAGGCAATGCAAGAAAAATAATGGAAGAAATAAAAAATGGAACAGCAGATTACAGTTTTGTAGAGGTTATGGCTTGCCCAGGAGGATGCATAATGGGTGGAGGTCAACCAATAAAAAGTTCTAAAATAAGAATGACTACTGATGTAAGAGCAAAACGTGCTGCATCAATGTATTCAATAGACGAAAGAAGTACAATAAGAAAATCACACGAAAACCCTATATTAAAACAAATTTATAAAGAATATATAGGCGAGCCAGGAGAACACAAAGCACACGAACTTTTACATACGTATTACACACCAATGGAAGAATATAGAATATAATGCCACAAAAGGCACAAAAAGAGACAGGTCGGAATGAGACAAAAAAGTCCACAGGCAACCTGTCCCTAAAAGTGCCAAATGGCACTTTTGTGACAGGCACCAAGGTGCCAAAAAGGAGTGAAAAATGTTTAAATCAGGTTTTGTTTCCATACTTGGTAGAACCAATGTAGGAAAATCTAGTATAATAAATAGCTTAGTTGGAGAAAAAGTATCAGCTATTGCGAATAAACCACAAACTACAAGAACAGTTATAAGAGCAATAGTAAATAGACCAAATTCTCAAATAATTTTTATAGACACACCGGGAATTCATAAGCCAAAATCTAAGCTTGGCGATATTATGGTGGAAAATGCTTTTGAAGTAGCAAAAGATGTGGATGTAGTTGTATTTGTGGTAGAGGTAACCAATGAAACAAATACAATTGGCAAAGGAGATAGGCTTATTTTAGAAAAAATAAAAGAAGCAAAAAAGAAAACTATTTTAGTAATAAATAAAATAGATTTGGTAAATAAAGCTAAAATAGCAGAACTAATTGAACTATATAAAAATGAATATAATTTTGCAAGTATAATACCTGTTTCAACAGTAAAAAATACAAACTTAGAAGCTATATTAGATGAAATTGAGAAGAACCTAAAAGAAGGTCCTGCATATTATGATATAGAAGAGTATACAGACCAAACAACAAGAGACCTAGTAGAAGAAACTATTAGAGAAAAAGCATTAAAGCTTTTAAATGATGAAGTGCCTCACGGAATCTTAGTAGAAGTAGATAAAATGAAGAAGCGAAAAACAATGGAAAACGAACCGATATACAATATAGAAGCTACAATATATTGCTTAAGGGAATCTCATAAAGGTATTATCATTGGAAAAAACGGAAGTATGCTAAAAAAAATAGGAACTTATGCAAGAGAAGATTTAGAAAAAATGTTAGGCATAAAGATAAACTTAAAATTATGGGTTAAGGTTAAAGAGGATTGGGTTAATGATGCTAAGTTTATTAAAAACTTTAAATTGCAAAAATAAACTTCGCATTACGTCGTTAAAATTTAGATAAAAAATCCTCGATGTACTTAAGTACACCTCCGGTTTTTTACTAAATTTTGCCTAGTACTGTTCGTTTCTTTTTGCAATTATGCAAAGGAAAATAAATTGCGTATTGCTGTGTCAATCTACGAAAAAATTTTCTCGATGTACAAATGTACTATCTCGACAATTTTTTCTTGATTTCCTTGCACTACTTGTTTCTTTTGACAATTACAAAAAAGGAAAATAAACTTCGCATAAAAATGCATAAAAATTAAAAAAATGCAAATGATAAAATAAAGAAATGTATGTATAAAAATACATTGCCTTTATGATTGGAGATGATTTAGCGTGATAAAACAAATCGCTTGGAATACTTTTAAAAACACCGGAAATATTAACACATATTTAGAATTTGTAGAGGTTGAAAACTTAGAAAAAAAGTTGGAACAAGGACAAACAAAAAGCTTAGGAAACAATATAGAAAAAATAGAGAATAATATAAATAAAACAGAAAACAACAACTTATTAGAGGCGGAAAAGCAAAATGGGAATATTGAAATTAAAAGGAATAGTAATAGCGGAACACAATATGAGCGACTATGATAAAATGGTTACAATACTAACTCCAAATCGGTAAAATTGGGTGTGCTGCCAAAGGCGCAAGGCGTCCTAAAAGTAGTTTAATGGCAGGAACCCAATATTTATGCTTTGGAGAATATTTAATTTATCAAGGTGCAAGTTCATACAATATAAACTCGTGCGAGGTAATAGAAGTATTTTATAATTTAAGAATGGATATAGAAAAGTTACAGTATGCAGCACATATTACAAAAATAATAACTGATGTTACAGATGAAAATCAAAATACATATAAAATTTTACAACTACTTTTAAATACTTTATATGTGCTTTCAGAAACTGATAAGAATATGGACTTAACTATGGCCATTTTTAAAATAAAACTGATGTGTTTGCTAGGTTTTACACCAATAATAGACAAGTGTTCAAATTGTAAAGAAAATAATATTATGCTAAATCATTTTAGTTTTAGAGATAATGGACTTAAATGCGAAAGTTGTAGCAGACAAGATAAGGGAGCAATAGAAATATCAGAAGCAACAGTAAATGCAATAAAATACATTGTGCTTGCTCCACCAAAAAAGTTATTTTCATTTAATTTATCTGAAAATGGAATCAAAGAATTAGAACTAATAGGAAAAATATATTTGAACGAAAAATTGGACAAGGAGTATAAATTTGAAAAAATGTTTTAATTTTTTATGAAAAAGTTATAAGAAAAAATATACTCGACAAACTAAAATGAAAATGATATAATTGCAAAAACTGAAATAGGAGTAGTGAAAATGGATAAAGTAAGATTTAGCATTATAATTCCAACATACAATTCTGTAAATGAAGTACAAAGAGCTATTGAAAGTGTTAGAGAGCAAACTTTGAAAAATTATGAAATAATTGTAGTTGATGATTGTTCTACAGATAATACTTATGAGGTTTTATCAAAACAGCAAGATATTATACTTATTAGAAATAGCACAAATTTAAGAGCTGGTGGAGCTAGAAATAAAGGCATAGAAAGAGCAAAAGGAGAGTATATAATATTCTTAGATGCAGATGATTATTTAGCAGAAAAAGAAACACTTCAAAAGCTAAACGACGTAATTGGAAATGAAAAAACCGATATAGTATATTTAGGCTTTGAAATAATTGGTAGAATGCAAGAAAAATGGATACCTACAGAGCAGAACTCTAGCTTATCTCAAAGAGCACAACATTGGAAATATGAAAATGTATGGGACATATGTTGGAATAATGAATTTCTAAAAGAAAATAATATGAAATTTGTAGAAAATAGATATTTTGAAGATTTTGTATTTTATTATAAAGGAATAATAAGAGCAAAAACTTACAAAGTAGCTAGTTTTGTAACACACATATATACTACATTTAAGTCTGATAGTATGACAGCAAGTGTATCAGAACAGAAGTTAGAAGATTTATACATAAATGTAATACAATTTCTAGAAGAAATAAAAAATATTCCACCATCCGAAGAAAAAGCTGATATAGTTTATGCTGTTTATAGAGTAGTAGAATATTCAACTAGATTATTAAAACAATTTGAGGATAGCCTTAGAAAGAAATAAGTAATGGTTTAAATTTACATACTTATAAAAATATAATAAAGAGAAATATAAAAGTGCAATAGTATTAAAAAATATGGAGAAAATCCATATTTTTTTGAGAGTAATTTAACCTAAGAAGCTTACTCTCGCAATAAAAAACAAGATTTGACATAATATTCAAACTATGATATACTTAATCAGTCAAAAAACGATGTTTTCTAAAGGAGAAGAAGATATATGAAAGACACAATAAAGTTTGGTATAGGCTTTGTAACAGGAAGACCAAACGTATGTAAAATAATAAACAATACTTATGAGAGGTTAATAAATCAGTTTAAAGATTTTGATAGAAAAGTAGAAATAACAGCATATATTTTATTTGATTTAGGTTATCAATTTACAACAAGAATAGATTTCTACGGAATAATACCAAACGTATATAAAGACTTAACTATAAGATATATTACACCAGAAGATATAGAAGAAGAAAAGAAAAAATTGATAGGAAGAGAAGAATTCTCTAAATCAGACGTAGATTTATTTTTTGGTCACGGTCACGCCAAAGGTAGAAATTCTTTAATGTATTATGCATTAAAAGATAAAATGGATTATTTATTATTTTGGGATGATGATGAATATCCAGTAGCGTGTATAAAAGATGAAAATGAAAGCAATATAACTTGGAAAGAGCAAGACAATATAGCAATGCATTTAAAATATATAGAAAATGCAGATGTAACAATAGGCTACCATTGTGGGTATATTTCACCAATACCATACGTTGAATTAGATGAAGATGTAGATGAAAGAAAATTTAAATGTTATATAGAAGCATTAGGAAATGATATAATATCTTGGGACTCAATAAAAGAAAAATTTGTAAAAAACAATGGAATTACATATGCAGATCCAAAAATTGCAGATGGTATAGGAGAATTCGAAATAAAGGCTAAAGGTGCAGGAAAATGGGTTTCAGGTTCAACATTATGTTTAAATTTAAACAATATATCTAAAATACCAGCTTTTTACAATCCAGAAGGAGCAAGGGGTGAGGATACATTCTTTTCTACTAAATTACTAGAATCAAAAGTAGTAAAAGTTCCAGTATATCACTTTCACGACGGCTTTTTAAAATATTCAAACATAGTAAGAAGAATTTATCCAAAGACTTTAAGAAAAATTAAATCATCAGAAGAACAAATAGAAGAAAGATTTTTTAAAGCTTCCAGAGGTTGGATTAGATATAAACCTTTATTAGAATATATAACAAATAAAGAAAATTATTTAGATAATATAGCAGAAACACGTAAAAAATTAGAAGAGGGAATTCCAGAGGTTAATAAACTGTTTGATAATTCCGATTTTAGTATTCTTCTAAATGATTTAGATGAGTACAACAAAAATGTAGAAAAACACTATAAAGAATACATCAGAACAAACGAAATTTGGAACAAATTAAAGGAAATATAAAATATGAAAAAAATATTGTTTTATTTATGTGGAATATATAATGGTGGAACAGAAATAGAAACTCTTAATTTAATGAAAAACTTAAGCAAAGAGGGATATGAACTTTTGTACTATTATCACGATAAACAGAACTCATATGATGTGATGGTGCAAGAATATAACCATTATGCAAACTACATAGATATTAAGAATAAAGTTAATGTAGATACAGTAATATATTGTACACACGCTTTAGACGATATTGATTTAATAAATAATATAGAATATAAGCATTCATATTTTTGGTTTCACTATTTTTGGGATGATCAAGAAAAATTTCTGGAGATTGGATTAAAGAGAAATTATATAGACAAGGTAATAACAGTGAGTAAATATGCTCAAAAAAAGATACAAGCTATGCCTTGGTTAAAAAATAGAAAAAATGATGTGGAATTTATATTTAACATTTTAGACGAAAATGAGATTATAGAAAAATCAAAACAAAAAATACCTTTAGAAAGGGTAAATGGATTAAACCTAGTAACAGTAGCTAGATTCGCGCCAATTAAAGGCTATCACAGAGTTAAGCAAATGATAGATATTTTAATACAAGAAAATATTAACTTTAAATGGTATATTGTGGGAAAGGGAAATGGCGAAAAAGAGCATAATGAAGTGGTCGAAATGCTTAAAGGCTATGATAAAAATGTAGAACTAGTAGGACATAAAAGTAATCCGCTTCCTTATGTAAAAAATGCTGATTATTTAGTATTGATGAGTGACAGAGAAACATCTGGATTAGTAATAACTGAAGCTAAAATTATAGGTACACCTTGTATTGTATCAAATTTTGAAGCTTCTTATGAACAAATAACAGATGGAGAAAATGGCTTTATTATAGATAGAAATAATGTAAATGAATTTAGATCCAGATTGCCAGAGGTTTTACAATCAACGGAAAAAATGAGAAAAAACTTAAGAAATTTTAAATATAGTAAAAAAGATATATTAAAAAAGTGGAAAGAATTATTGTAGACCAAAAGGAGGCTTTTATGAAGGTTGTATTTATTTCTAACTTTTTGACGCACCATCAAGTACCATTTTGCTTAGAAATGCAAAAAAGATTGGGTGATAATTTCAAATTTATATCAACAGTAAAGATATTTGATTGGAGAATTAAACTGGGTTTTAAAGATTTGGATAATGAATATGATTTCGTTGTAAAAGCATATGAAAGCGAAGAAAGTAAAAAATTAGCTCAAAAACTTGCTTTAGAAAGTGATGTCACAATAATAGGTTCAACAACAGACGAATTACTAGAAGAGAGATTAAAACAGGATAAATTAACATTTAGATATAGGGCTAGAGTATTTATATTTCCAGATGGATTTTTTAAAACAGTATTTAACAAAGAAAAGTTAAAATTATTTTATGATAGGCATATAAAATTTAGAAAGAACAAAAATTTATATATGCTATGTGCAAATGCTTATGGAGCAAAAGACTTTAATTTTTTAGGATTATATAAAAACAAAATATACAAATGGGGATATTTTCTTGAAACAAATAAATATGATATTGATAAACTAATAGAGAAAAAAGAAGAAAATAAG
>CALXRZ010000037.1 GCA_944391015.1 uncultured Clostridia bacterium
CAACAATCTCTTGCGACTCTAATAAAATTTCTGGTTGCGGGGGTAAGACTCGAACTTACGACCTTCGGGTTATGAGTTATTTATAATTACATTATATGGCTCTCTACTTGTCCCTTGTACCTCTCCTTCATACTCAAAATCAGATATTTGCGTGTATGAAATTACATTTCCAATTTTATAATATTACCACTCATATCCACATCCTAAACATTTATTAGATGTTTCAAAATATCCACATACCGGTGCTCTATTAACAAATAGCTGTGAATTTTCAAACTTTTTTCGTTCTTTAGTTTCTTCATTGTCATTAAATAATCTATAGTATAAATCCCCATCACATAATAATGCAACATATTTGCTCGAACACTTTGGACAAATCAATTCTTTAGGATTGTTTTCAATGTAGCCATTACAAGTAAAAGCCAAGTCTATTAGTTCATTTTCCTCATTCAAATTACAATATGAAAATCTAGGAAATTTTTTTTGGATTATTTTTTCAATTTCCCATAAGTAGTAACTTCTTTTATCCATACTTTTCTTCATTTCACTTTTATACTCAAAAAAATCACATAATTCTTCTTCTGATAAGATTCTTTCCATATCTAATGCTCCTCTCTTTTGCATTTATTTTATTATTTTTAGCTTTCTCCATTAACTTCTCTCCTACAGTCCTTTATATTCCACCTTATTATATCTTATTTTAACAGACTAGGCAACTTATGTAAATTTTTTTAATAGTTGACAGATATAAATTATTATGATACTTTCATTTTATACAAATTTATATATTAACATATAAAATGCTTGGAGGTTTAAGCATGAACTGTAATGTTGGCAAACGTGATATTTTAATTTAGAACATTTTTACTCTCCCATTTCATACTCCCATAAGCTTAAATGTCCCTTCACTTCAATTGGTTCATCAAAAGTCTCTACATTTTCTAACTGCCATCCATAGTTTTCTTTAAAAGAACTTTTAGCATATATTTCACTATTTTCATTTAGTAATTTTTCTTTAAACTCTGGCGACATCTTTATGCAATCCACCAATATAACTTTTCCTAGTATTTTTCCAAATGGCAATTTTTTAGGTAAATATTTTGCCAATCTTTTCATAGCCTCCCTATCAATACTTTTACCAGCATGTATCAGTAATTCTCCTCTATATTTCGTTTGCCAACTTCTGAATTCAAATCTTTTATCTCCTTGCATTATTAAAGTTGCCCAAGGTTGTTTAATTGTTAATACTTTCATTTTGCCTCCTATTTTTTATCAAATCTATTCTTATCTATTATCATTTATTGTAATTTTTTCCATTACCCTTACTATTTCTTTTATTTCTTGTTCGCTTTCTCCTTTTTCATAAACAAAACTAACATTACAATCTTTATACTTTTCTTTCTGCTTTATTATTTCTTCCTGTATATGACTGGCTTTTTCTCTAGTTAGTCCAAAGCAATAAATATCGCATTCTTTTCCAAAACATTTTAATGCTTCTTGTAGTCTCAAACCTTGCATATCCATTACTAGATTTTTATTTTCTTCTCTTGCCTCTTTCATTATTGTATCATAAAATTGTAATGTTATGCCCAATAATTGTACATAAGTTATATCTTTTTGTAAAAGATATCCTCTCATAAATTCATAATTTTTATGCATTTCATTTAATTTATAATATAATCTATCTGCATTTTTTTCTTTTATTCCTATCAATAATATATTTCTATTCATATCTAATCCTCTTTTCTTCTATATATTTTTTTTATAAACTTTATAAAATATGTTGTTAGTTAATATAATTATTCTTGCTCTTCTATCTCGCCATTTGCCATATTTCTCATAAAATAATTTGTCTGTGGCTGGTATGCATAGCCTTCAATTTCCAGCATCGTAATAATAGGCATCACCTCATTCATTGATTTTTCTAATTTTCTGGCTAATTCATTTATATGTAACGGCTCGTTTGATAAGGCTCTATATACTTGCAAGTATTCTTTTGGCATTATATTACTTATATTATTTTTATTACTGTCTTTATTTATTTCCTTTCGTATTTCGTCTTTAGTAGTATTTTCATCTATCATTTCATTAAGTAATTTTACCTTTTGCTCTTTCTGTTGTTCTGAGTTATTTAGTGTTTGCATTGCAAGTTCTTGAGATTTTTTAGAATTATCTACTAAACATCTCCTCTTCCCTTTCTTTTCCTTGTTTGATGGTATCAGTACATTTTCTATATTTGCATTGCTTGTACTCATATTTTTACTAAGTTTTATATTCTCTATTATTTGTTCTGGTTTAGTTACTAATACTGCACCTTCTCTAATTAGTCTATTTGTTCCAATTCCTTCTGAAGCATAAATTGTGTTTGGTATTGCATAAACTACTTTTCCTGCTTCTTTTGCATATTTTGCTGTAATACTGCTCCCACTTCTATAGTTTGCTTCTACTACAAGTACTGCATCAGAAATCCCACTTATTATTCTATTTCTAACTGGAAATTTAGTTTTGTCTGGTTCCACATTTGGTGGATATTCCGATATGATACATCCACCTTTTTCTATTATTTTGTGGAATAACCACTCATTTTCTAGAGGATAGATGTAGTTAAGTCCACATCCTAAAACAGCAATTGTTTTTCCTTGTTCCTCTATTGCTACATTATGTGCTATTCCATCAATCCCCATTGCTAATCCACTGATAACGCATATTTCTTTTGCCGACATTTCTTTTGCGAACTCACTTGCTGCTCTTCTTCCATATTCTGTACATTTTCTTGTTCCTACTATTCCTATTGTATACTTTGCATTTAACAATTGTATATTTCCAATTGCATAGATTTCTATAGGGAAGTTTTTTGTTTTTAATAGTCTTTGTGGATATTTTTCATCTTCTACATCTATTGTTATTATTTCCATTTTTAATTCCATTCCTTTCTCGCTTCGCTCAAAGGCACACATAGTTATAAAAGAAATTTATTTAAAACTATAGTCTGGTCTCTCCCTTGTTTTAAAGTAATTTCAATAAATAGTTGATTTTGCTATGTTTACGTACCGCCAATATTTTTGCATTGTAGCTGTTATCGATCCCAAAAAGACCAATTATTTTTTACTTTTCCCTCATTTCCAATATTTTCTATCTAAGCTTCTATACTGTATTGCCTCTGCAATGTGCTTCGCCTCTATGTTTTCTTTTTCGTCTAAGTCAGCAATTGTTCTTGCTACTTTAAGTATTCGCTCGTAACCTCTTGCACTTAGCCCTAGTCTTTCAAACGCATTTTGCACAATTTCTTTAGATTTTAAATCTAGTTTACAGTATATATTGCTAAGGCTTGGTGTTAGTTCTGAATTTGAAAAAATTCCATATTGCTTGTACCTATCTAGTTGTATTTTTCTAGCACTATCTACTCGATGCTTTATAACTTCTGAAGATTCAATTTTTTCTTCACTTGCTATTTTTTGGTACTTTACAGGTGTCACTTCTATTTGAATATCTATTCTATCTAAAAGTGGTCCACTAATTTTTCCCATATACCTAGATATTGCTTCTGGAGTACAAGTACATTCTTTGTCTTTAGAGCCATAAAAGCCACAAGGGCACGGGTTCATTGATGCCACAAACATAAAATTGCACGGATATGTTAAGCTTGCATTTACTCTACTTATTGTAACTTCTCTATCTTCTAGTGGTCCTCTAAGTACTTCTATTGTGCTTTTATTAAATTCTGGTAGTTCGTCTAAGAATAAAACTCCGTAATGCGCTAAACTTATTTCTCCTGGTTTTGGGATATTTCCACCACCAATTAAAGAATTTATTGTGACTGTATGGTGTGGCGACCTGAATGGTCTTGTTAACAGAATTGGAATATCTTTTGAAAGTAAACCTGCTATACTATGAATTTTTGTGACTTCTAGCGCTTCTTCAAATGTTAGATCAGGTAAAATAGATGGTATTCTTCTCGCCATCATCGTTTTTCCAGAGCCCGGTGTGCCTATCATAAGTATATTATGCCCTCCGTGCAGCTGCTATTTCTAAAGCTCTTTTTACATTTTCTTGACCTTTTACATCTGAAAAGTCTAATTTATATTTGCTTTTATCCTTGAATATCTTTTGTATGTCTGTTTCTGTAGGTTCTATATTTTCTACATCATTTAAATAATCTACAACTTCTCTTAAATTTGTAGCTCCTATTACTTGCAACTCCTTTACAATTGCTGCCTCTTTTGCATTTTCTTCTGGAAGAATTACTCGTTTTATTCCTAATTTTTTTGCTTCTATACACATAGGTAATACTCCGTTAATTTTATTCAAGCTTCCATCTAGTGATAGTTCTCCTATGAATACAGTGTCTTCTAAATTTTGCCACATAATATCTTCAAAATCTAATAAGATTCCTATTGCAATGGGCAAGTCAAAAAATGAACCTTCTTTTCTTTTATCTGCTGGCGCTAAATTTATGACTATCCTTCTACTTTCGAATTCGTACCCAGAGTTTTTAATTGCTGTCCTTACTCTTTCTTTAGATTCTTTAACAGTTGCATCTGGAAGTCCTACTACTTCCCAGTTTGGCATTCCTGATGATACATCCACTTGTACATCGACTAAAAATCCATCTAGCCCTTGCAATGACATACTTTTTACTTTTGATAACATATATTTACCTCGTTTTGGAAATTTAGGCTTAGAACGAAGCCTATAAGATTTAAAGTGATATTATGTTATCAGTTTTTACATTATTTGTCAATAGTTTTTTGTAAAATTTTCTAGTAGCACGTTACTATATTGTATTTTTAATGAATTTTTTAGGTGTAGTTGCTGTGTTGCTTTTCAAATGAATTTTCTAGTAGTACAGTTACTATGCTACATTTTTAATGAATTTTTTAGGTGTAGTCGCTGTGTTGCTTTTCAAATGAATTTTCTAGTAGTACAGTTACTATGCTACATTTTTAATGAATTTTTTAGGTGTAGTCGCTGTGTTGCTTTTCAAATGAATTTTCTAGTCACAATTGCTATGTTGCATTTCAAATAAATTTTCTAGGCGTAGTTACTATTTATTACTTTGCTGTATAAATATTTGCAAGAGTAACTACTATTTAATACAATTAGAAAGTAAAATCAAAAATTATTTAAATAGTGACTAGCACACCAATCAACCAATGCTACATTACTTGCTTTATATGATTTATCTTATATGACTTTTCCTTCAAGTACACCTCTATTACATCTAGCCTAACAAATTCATTTTCCAAATGTTTATTATATAAATAATATTTAGCAGTACTTATTAAATGCTTCTGCTTTGGCTGAGTTACAGAATCAATAGGCATACCATATAAAGCGTTAGTTCGCGTTTTTACTTCCACAAAAACAAGTTCTTTTTTTTCATTATCTCTTGCTACAATATCTATTTCGCCTTGTTTCGCCACAAAATTTCTTTCAATAATTGTGTAGCCTAAATTTTCTAAATATTTAGTTGCTAGGTCTTCTCCTGTTTTTCCTATTTGATGTCGTAAATACACTTTTATATCAACTCCTTGCTAATGTTTTTGCTTTAAAATCAGAAAATAACGGTTAAGGGTATAATCTTGATAATAAATTAGTTTTTTTGCTTTCTATTCTATTTCGTTGTTTTGATTGGAATTTTAGATTTCGAGTTAAATCTTTTGAATTAAACTAAGCTAACCAATTTTATTATGAATTCCAGTTTTTGTCAACTTTTTATTATTATTCTCTTTTCTCTTATTTTAAACAGTGTTTAATTGGTAATTAGAAGTTATTTTTTTAGTTAATGGACAATGGTTTTGTAGAAATTTAGGTCTAAACCTAGGTAATATGTATATTTAGATAATTTTTGTAGTGACGTGTAAGCGACCAAACGAGCTTTTTTTAATATATTTTACTTTTTCAATTGACGCTTTTATTTATTTTGTTATATAATATACAAAAATATAAAGGAATGGAGGTTGAAGAAATTTTATTATTTTTCAACCAATTTTATTTTTTAGAAAGGATTGTGAGTATCTATGGAACTAGTAGACAAACTAAATAACAAAAGACAAAGCTTAAATAAAACTGCTGAACGCCAAGAAAAAGTAGACGGCGAATATCGTCAATCTGTCCATACTTGGATTATGAATAGTAAAGGAGAATTTTTAATTCAAAAGAGGTCACCTAACAAGAAGAATTTTCCAAATATGTGGTCTCAAACAGGAGGTGCAGTTGATGCAGGTGAAACCACTTTACAAGCAGCTTTAAGAGAATGTAAAGAAGAGCTCGGTATTTCTTTTGACCCAGCAAATGTTGAATTTATGCTATCATTCAAAAGGAAATATGATTTTGTAGATGTATGGCTTATAAAACAGGATATTGATATTTCTGATATTATACTACAGGAAGAAGAAGTTTCTGATGTAAAATGGGCTACTGAAGCCGAAATAAGAGAGTTGATGAAGACTGGCAAATTAGCAAAGAGTATAGATTTATATTTTGATATGTTTATTGAACTCATAACTTATCCTTATTAAATTTTATCTACATTAAATAATTAAATTGGGCATCGGCTACAGCATAATCTAGTATGAATTAAATTTTGACTACATTAAAGAATTAGGCCCCTACATAACAATCAATTATCTCAGAAGCTTGTTGTCTAAGACATTAAAGGGCATTTTTCTATTCCAGTTCATATGGTATAACAAAATGCCCAAATAATTATGTCTACTTATTTACAAAAGTGGCCCAGCCATTTATGCAAATTTTTCAAATTCTATAGTTACCTTAAATAAATCTCCATCTAAGTAAATATTAAATTTACCATTTTGAAGTTCTGTCAAACTTCTCGCTATAGATAAACCAAGTCCACTTCCTTCCGTGTTTCTTGAAGCTTCTCCTCTAACAAATCTTTGCATTAGTTCGTCTGCACTTATATTTAGCTTTTGCTTAGATACATTTTTTAGTTTGATATATATTTTGTTATCTTCATCTATTATATCTATATATACTCGTGTGCCTTCTAATGCATATTTTGCAATGTTTGAATACATATTTTCTAATACTCTATACAAGTATCTGCTATCTGCCTCAATATATGCCTCTTTCTCTGGAAAACTAATTATTTCTTCTAATTTATGTGCTTCGAGTTTATCTTGAAATTCCCCAGATATTTGCTTTATAAGTTCATTTACATTTAGTTTTTCCATATTTAATTTTATTGCTCCTGAAGATGCTTTTGAAGCTTCTACTAAATCTTCTGTTAGCTTTTTCAATCTTTGTGATTTATTATCTAATATTCCAAGGTATTCGTTAGCTTTTTCTCCCTCTATGTTTTCTTTTTTTAACAAGTCAACATAGTTTATTATTGATGTAAGTGGTGTTTTTATATCGTGTGACACATTAGTTATAAGTTCTGTTTTTAGTCTTTCACTTTTTAGTCTTTCGTTTATAGCATTAGAAAGTCCTCCTGCAATGTCATTTATTTCTTTTGATGTTGTTTTATCTTCTTTAGAATAATCGTTTTCATTTAATTGTATGTCTGTTTTTCCACTGTATAAATCATTGATTGCCAGCTTTATTTTATTATAGCTTTTTATTCTATCCGAAATAATTTTATATGCATATATGTTGACTAAAATTAAAAGTATAATTCCTGCAAGTGGTTGTGCAAATAGTATTCCTAGCGAAATTACATTAGCAACTAAATAAATTGTAAAATATACTATAAAGTTATTAGTTATTTTCATATTTTGAGAAATGTTTCTTATCTTATTATATACCCAATAAGCAAATGTAGTTTTCATAAGTGTATGTGTTTTTATTCTTTTAACTACGGTTTCAAAAAATAAAATGCACGCAAGATATATTATAAGAATTCCTACCCCAACAAATGTAATTCCGACCACAAATGTTAGCATATCATTTGCACTACTTACTACACTCATAAACAATAGTCCAATCGAGCCAATAAATAATGCTATTAAAAATGCTATCTCTACTAATATTTTATCAAACCAGTTAAGCAATATTTGGTCTGTCCCCTTTTTCTTTCCTACTCCCCTAATTGCAATTGGTATGAATGCAATTAAGATTATAACTAGCACTGGAATTAAATACATTGCATTTGGACTAATTAGTAGTAGAATATTATAAAATATTTTATATTGATATATTCCATCAGGATACTCTAATGGCTCTAGCAAAGATGTATAAATAGTATAATTATGTGCATCTTTATTGTTTTCTTGAAGTCGACTATCCACATAATTCACTTTTTTTAGTTTAGGTATTGTAGTATCTATATTTGCATTATCATAATTCCAATATGTTCCCTTTCCTTCAATTTTTGATTTTACTTCTTCGAATGTTGTACTATCTATTGCATAATCTATATTAGTAAATGCTTCTTTTTTATCTTTATCTATTATTAGCCACTTTACATTGCTACCATAGTAATTATAAAAATAATAAATTTTAGTGACTTGATTATTTTCGTCAACATTTTCTTCTGTTACATAGGTATCATAACTGGTCATAGAATAATCATCTTCTTGAAAATTTTTAACAGAACTAAATGCACTAATTATTTCGCTAGCATATTGTTCAGCAAATGCTTTTGTATTCAAAAAGTTTTCTCTATTATTTACTGCTTCTCGTTCCATTGGATATGACAAACAAATTATCATAAATATTAAAATAGTCATTATAATTGGTGTTGCCACATATACTATATTCTTAAGAACTCGTGGCCAACAAATTTTGCTATTATCCATAAGTTTTTCCTCCTTTCAATGAATTGTGTATTCTATTTAGTTTTTATGTTTATTTAAGCATTCTTTTTTCTTCTTCTTTAGCATTGAATTACGTATATCCTATTTAGCTTTTATAGCTTAAGATTAAAATTAACAATTTCACAAGATTTACTTTATTAGTCTAATTTTTCAATTTTATATCCAATTCCCCAAATAACTTTTAAATACTTTGGTTCTCTAGGGTTTATTTCTATTTTTTCTCTAATATGCCTAATATGTACTGCTATAATATTTTCTGCGCCATAGCTTTCCTCTTCCCAAACGTTTTCGTAAATTTGTTCTATAGAGTACACAATTCCTTTATTTTTAGTTAGAAATTTAAGTATGTTATATTCTGTAGGTGTTAATTTTACTTCTTTTCCATCTACTTCTACAGTTTTAGTTGCATCATTTATTATTAAGTCTCCTGATTTATATATATATTTATTATTCTCTTCTTTTTTTACCATTGTGCCTAAACTTGTATATCTACGTATTTGTGAATTAACTCTTGCTATAAGCTCTAATGGATTAAATGGCTTTGTAACATAATCATCTGCTCCATTATTTAATCCTGCTATTTTGTCATAATCTTCAGATTTTGCAGATAGCATTATAATTGGAATTGATTTATCCTTTCTTATAATGTTTGCTGTTTCAATTCCATCTAATTTAGGCATCATAATATCTAATATAATAAGCTGAATATCTTCATTTTTCTTTAATATTTCTAATGCTTCATATCCATCATAGGCTTTTAGTATGTTATACCCTTCTTTACTTAAGTATATTTCTATTGCCTTTACTATTTCTTTATCGTCATCACAAACTAAAATATTATACATAAAATTATTTCATTCCTTTCTCGCTTTGCTCTAAAGGCATAGTACCGAAAAAATTTATTTCAAACTATTATTCCTCTTTTTGCAAAAGTGTCTACATAACTATTATATCATATTGTCTGGTTGAATTGTAGATGGTTTCGACCAGCAATGTACAAAAAATTTTTAAAATATACATTATTTTAAGTTATTACTATATTAAATAACTTCATTATTTTATTACTGAAAATTAGTATAGCATAATTTTATTAAGAAAAAAGAGTGTAATTATTAAGGTTTTATTAAATTCTTTTGACTTCCTTATAGCAAATTTTTTATCCTTGAAAAGTATTGCTTTATCAACTATTATTCTGTATTTGTCGAATTTTGTCATACGGTTTTTCTTGTTAAAAGTATAAAAGTGTGTTATACTTTTGGTATTAAATTTAAAAGGAGGTGAGACCTATGGAACAAGAAACTTTAGCTCTTATTTTATCCAAATTAAACGAAATGGACACTAAGATTGATGCATTAGATACCAAAATTGATTATGTACATAAAACACTTAACGACAAAATTGATAATGTCTTTAATGTGCTTAACAAGAGAATTGATGACGCTGTTATTGAACTTAATCAAAAGCTAGACAACTTTAGTGAATCTCTAAGTAAAAAAATAGACAACATTAACGAATCTCTTAATAAGAAAATTGACTACTAAAGTGGCTTACAAATGTAGTTTGTCTTAAACTATATCTGCAAGCCACTTTAGTAGTCAATTTAGAGTTCCTTTTATTATGTAATATAATATTTTTATGAGCTCTATAATTAAATTTTAGTAACTAATTTAGAGTTCTTTCATTGTAGCAATTCATTGTTTTTAACAAGTAATTTTTACATTTTCATAATACTTTCATACTTTTTATTGCTATTTATTCTAAAGCTCTATGTCTAATCCTACTGGGCAATGGTCACTTCCCATAATTTCTGAATATATATAGCTTTCTTTAACTTTGTCTTTAATATCATTAGATACTATAAAGTAATCTATCCTCCAGCCTGCATTTTTTTCTCTTGCTTTAAACATATATGACCACCACGTATATGCCTCTGTTTTATCTGGATACAAATATCTAAAGGTATCAGTGAAACCTGCATTTAATAATTCTGTCATTTTATCTCTTTCTTCATCTGTAAAACCTGCATTTCTTCGATTGGTCTTTGGATTTTTCAAATCAATTTCTTTATGTGCCACATTTAAGTCCCCACAAATGATAACAGGCTTTTCTTTGTTTAACTCCACAAGATAATTTCTAAACGCATCTTCCCAAATCATTCTGTAATCTAGTCTTTCTAATTCTCTTTTAGAGTTTGGAGTGTAACAATTTACCATATAAAATTTTTCAAATTCTAAAGTTATTACTCTACCTTCTTTGTCGTGCTCTTCTATTCCTATTCCATATTTTACATTTAAAGGCTTACTTTTTGTCATAATTGCTGTTCCTGAATAGCCTTTTTTCTCTGCACTGTTCCAATATGCATTATACCCCTTAAAAATTTCTTTTATGTTGTCATCTAATTGATTTTCTTGCATTTTTGTCTCTTGCATACAAAATATATCTGCATCTATTTCTTTAAAGAAATCTTTAAAGCCCTTGTTTATAACTGCTCTTAAGCCATTTACATTCCACGATACTAATTTCATTTTTTACTCCTTTATTTTCAAAGTTTATTTGCAAGTATGCACTTTAGCAAATTTTACTATTTGTTTTTATATAATAGTTTAATTATATGTTACAAGTATGCCTTTTAATACATACTTTACCTCTTATACTACCACGAAAGGAGATAGTTTCCCATCTCCTTCCTAATCTAAGCTTATTTAAAATATTTTACTATCAACCTTATTTTCATTTCTTAATTTTATAAAGAGTTGAAATATACATTTCCACCTATTATTTCTCCTGAATGGTATCCAGCAGCTCTAAAAGATAAATATGAGTGATTTCTCTTACCATTTAACGCATCTAAAACTGCTTGTTTAACATAAGATGGATAGTTTCCGTTTAATCTTTTTCTCCAATGACTATCTATTGAATAACAGAATTGACTTGGTGCCATATATTGGCTTAATGGATCTGAACCATATCTTTTCCAACTGCTACTTACTGTTCTGTTACAAGCTGTTGTTATAACAGCTAAAGCTCCCTCGTAGCTTGAGCTACATTCTTGAGCAGTAATTGCACATAATAAGTCTAATTCGCTATCTGAATATGTCCATTTTCCACCACTATATGATGTCCTAGAAGTACCTCTTGTAGTAATTTGCTTTGTTCTAATTTCTACAATTTTATCAACTGGTTCTTTTACAACCTTTGATGATATTTTTGTTTTTTCTATTTCTTCACCATTTTGATATTTTACTTTATATGTTACTTCTCTTATTCCGTTTTTTCCCTCTTGTACAACTCTATCTTGTTTTGTTCCACTTCCTGTTGTAACATCTTTTGTTATTGTTTCATAAGGTATTGTTTCCTTTTCAACAACGATTTTTTCTATAATTTTAGAATAGTTATTTAAAATATCGTCTGTTGAAACTTCAGAAGATTTTTCTACCTTTTCAAAAACTTCAACATCTTCTGATTCTTTCGATATTATAATTGTATTATTATCAGATAATTCTTCTGTTGTGTCTGGTGTTACCTTTTCGTCCTCTAATAATACGATATGATTTTCGTCTAAAATATCTTTAACACTTGTCTTAGTTGTAAAAACATCCATCTCGTATCCACTTGATAGAACAATTTTTACATTATTTACCTTGACATTACCTGCCATTACGCCGACGCTAAGTAGGAATATAAGTATAACGCTTATACAAACTATTTTTTTCAGCGATATTGACGCCTTATCATCTTTTTTCATACGAAATTTGTTCCCTCCTTTAAAAGCAACATCTTTATTGTACCATATTACTTTTCTTTTGTCAAATTTTGGCTAATTCTCTAAAAACGCCTATTTTAGCGATTTTTCATTTTTTTGTTTTTCTATAAATGTCTCTCAAAACCTTATATTACTATTATATTCGGCTTGTACAAAAAATATTACCAATTTTTAATTTTTTTGTTATAACTTAGAGTTGTATATTAAATGTCTATTTAGTGTAAATATAAAAATACGAAGTAATTTATTTTTAATTTTATGCTTAAGTTAGAGCTCTACAAGTAAAAAACTGTTATGTGAATGTAAATTAGCTTTTACTTGGTTACTGAATAATAGTATTTTTCTTTAACTAGGCACTATATATGTTTTAAATTTTGTTTTCGGACCTTTGGCATCGTACAAACTGTATATGCTCAAATTCTTTTCGCATAACAGTTTGTAAACTTGTCGGTCCCCGCCTTAAGCTCTCAAACAAACATTTAAAACATACATAGTGCCTAGATTTTATTAAGCACCATTATCTAATAACTTTACTTTTTCACAATATGTTCACATATATTTACTATAATTGTTGTATAATAAATAATAATATGTTATTATATTTATAAATTTTAATAAGGAGGAGAATTTTATGTGGTGGATTATATTAGCCATAGTCGTAGTAATTATTATAGCAATAATTGCAATGTACAATAGCCTAGTTACAATGCGCCAAAGAGTTAGAAATGCTTGGAGTCAAATTGATGTACAATTACAAAGAAGATTTGATTTAATTCCAAACTTAGTGGAAACAGTAAAAGGCTATATGGAACACGAAGCAGATGTTTTAACAAGGGTTACAGATTTACGTTCTTCTTGGGCAAATGCAAAAACTGTTGATGAAAAAGCTAACTTAGATAACCAACTTTCTGAATCTTTAAAAACAATTATGGCTGTTGCTGAAAATTATCCTGATTTAAAAGCAAATCAAAATTTTAGTGAATTGCAAACAGAATTAACAAATACAGAAAATAAAATATCTTATTCAAGACAATTTTATAATGATACTGTAACAAGATACAACATTAAGTTAGAAACATTTCCTTCTAATGTTATAGCATCAGTATTTAATTTTAAATCAGAGAATTTATTTGAAGTAGACAACCAAGAAGCTAGAAAAAATGTTAAAGTTGACTTTAATAAATAATTTGTAATTAAATGGCCACACTATTATTAAAAATATTTGCTAGCTTAGGCAAAGCCTATTATTTTTAATAATTGGTGGCTATATTTTATTAAAAGGATTGGTACACAATATGTATGAAGATATTCGAAATAATAAAATTAAAACTGGTTTAATAGTATCTTTGTTTATAGTAGTAATTGCTTTAATTGTTTACTATGTATGTATGGCTTTTGACTTAGGAGCTTTTTCTATTATTATAGCAATGATATTTTCTATAGGTTCTGCGTGGGCTTCATATTATTATAGTGACAAAATAGTTTTATCTATAAATAGAGCTCACCCAGCATCACCTGAACAATATGAAAAACTAAATAATATTCTTGATGGTTTAATGGTATCATCAGGTTTATCTGACAGACCTAAACTATATGTTGTAGATGACCCTCACCCAAATGCATTTGCAACAGGTAGAAATCCTCAAAATTCAGTAATTTGCGTTACAACTGGTTTACTAGATATAATGGATTATTATGAATTAGAAGGAGTAGTAGCACACGAACTTTCTCATATAAAAAACTATGATATACGTTTATCTGCCGTTGTTAGCGTAATGGTAGGCTTTATAGTAATGTTAACAGACTGGGTTAGTCGTGCTTTGTTCTGGGGTAGAGGAAGAGATAATGACCG
>CALXRZ010000038.1 GCA_944391015.1 uncultured Clostridia bacterium
CCACTTATTGATACTTCACCGTGTAATCTTGTTCCACCATTTATTACTAACTTTTCCAACTCTATTTACCCCCAAAAAAATTTATAAATTTTAATTTTTAGATAAAAATAGAGTTTAATTTATTTTAAATTTAAACTCTACCTATAATTTATAACATATTTTAAAATAAAATACAATACTTATTACAAACTAGACTAGTCAGAAGCTTTGGCAAAGCTTATTCCTTTAAAGAATTCTATTAAACTAAACTTAAATTTTATACTTGGACTTTCTGTATCGCTAATCAAATTGTACTCTTCATCATTAAGATTTTCTTTAATAGTTTCTTTAGACTCGTCAGGGACAACGCCAGAAGTTACATCTACGAAGCATAAAGGAGGAAACATTACGCACCACCAGTTTTGACCTACTGCATCTCCAATTTCTATTCGCAATGCATCATAATTTCCAGCGGGTAAAGATATATCACCATAATTTTTAGTAGGAAATTCATAATTTCCAATACTAACATTTACATCATAATCATAGCCATTTTCCTTAATAACTTTTTTTGCTATATCTTGAAATTTTTCCTGATTTTCTTTAGCCAAAGCTATAACTTCTTCTTTAGAAGAACAATCTATAGAGATTTCATTCATATACTCTAAAATTTTATCACGAACCTTGTATTTTAAATTTTGGTCTTCTTGGCTATCACTATTAGCTATAACGTGCAATCTAAAAACACTTTCAGAAATATCTTCAGAAACAGCATTTACATAAGAGAGAGCCGATACAAATACAAAAATAGAAAATAAAACTAACACAATAAAAAATCGCTTTATAAAACCAAAATCAATAAACTTAAATAAATTTCTCATAAAAAACCTCCAATAGAAAAATTTTTCTTGTACTAGAATTATTAGCTATTTTTAAAAATTTATACTTATTTTCCCAAAATTAAATAAAAAGTAAAAAAATAATTTTAAAATTTTACAAAAAAATATATTTAAGGACATTTCTTTATAAACTTTAGCAAAAGATAAAAAATTCTCTGTACAATAGAAAAAACCATTGTCGAAATAAAGGATATGATTTAGCTTGACTTACGGAAATACGAATGGTAAAATTTACCATATCGAAGATTAAAGGAGGCTTTTAATTATGGAGTTATTACAACCAACAATAGAAAAAATATGTAGTTTTTATGTGAGCGATTGGCATTTGGTTACAATGTTACTTCCATACGTAAATAAGGAAATAAATGAAAAAGCCAATATTATAACAGTTTTGGAAAAAGATATAGAAGAAAATATAGTAACTTTAATAGATAGATTAAATTTAAAAAATAAAGAAAAAATATTAAATATAAATTGGAAAAAATCAAATGGAATAAAATATTCAGAAATAAAAAATAAAATTAAACAAGAAGCAAGTGAGGACAAGCTAAATATAATATTTATAACAGGAAGCAAAAGTTATATGGATATAACTAACAAAAATATAGAAAAATTTTTAAAGGAAAATAGCAAAAAGTATAAGCAAATAAATATAAAAATAGTTAATTGCTTTGAAGTAGGAGACTTTAATACAAATATAATAGACATTTTATCAGAGCATACTAAAATACTAAATACATCAGGTGAAAAAGCAATAAATGATGTATTTGATGGATATGAGGAAAAGACAAATGTAAAATAATATAATATACTTGATTTTTAATATAAAATGATATAGAATAACCGTATTCTATATCATTTTAGTATAAATTTATATAATTTTATACTATAAAATAAACAATATAGGTAACATAATAATATTATGTTGAGAAATAGGAGGAAAAAATGAGTGTAAAAAAAGCTGTTATACCAGTTGCTGGCTTTGCAACAAGATTTTTACCAGCGTGCAAAAGTGTACCAAAATGTATGCTAACAATAGTAGATAAACCAATAATCCAATATTTAGTAGATGAAGCAGTGGCATCAGGAATAGAAGAAATATTACTAGTAGTAGGAAGAAAAAAAGAAGTAGTAGAAGACTATTTTTCAGAAGATAAAGAATTAGAAGATTTCTTAAAAGAAAGAGGCAAAGAAAGCTTTATTCCTCAAATTTCAAACCTTTCAGGAAAAGCAAAAATTCATTTTATAGAAGAAGAGGGAGGAGCAAAAGGACTAGGACACGCTATATATATGGCAAAAGACTTTGTAGGAAACGAGCCATTTGCTATTATGTATGGAGATGTAATTATGCAAGGTGAGAAGCCTTGTTTAAAAGAAATAATAGAACAACACGAAAAATTAGGAGCATCTATAATAGGCGTTGAAAAAGTTGATTGGAAAGATGTACCTAAATACGGAAATGTTTCAGGAGAGCTTATATCTGATAGATTATATAAAGTTGAAAAAATGCAAGAAAAACCAAAAGTAGAAGAAACTAAATCAAATTTAGCTATATCAGATAGACACGTACTAATGCCAGACTTATTTGATTTCTTGGAGAAAACAAAACCTGGAAAAGGTGGAGAAATACAAGTAACAGATGCATATAACAGTATGGTTAGTACAAAAGAAGGCGTATATGCATATGATTATAAAGCAACTAGATTTGACTCAGGAGACAAACTAGGATTTGTTAAAGCTTCTGTAGATGAAACATTAAGAAGACCAGAATTAAGAGATAGTATGATTGAATTCTTAAAATCATTAAATATATAGTTAGATAGTTTTTTAAGGTAGGGAAAATAACTTCTCTACCTTTTATAATAAAGAGTGTTTATCTTTTTTATTTATATCTCCGTCCCCCAACATCGTACAAACTGTAAAAACTTCACTAACGTTCATTTTAACAGTTTGTAAACTTGTCGGTCCCCACCTTAAGACTTCAATATAAATAAAAAAGATAAACACTCTTTATTAAAACTAAAAAATATATAGTAATTTAAAATAATATGTGATATACTTGCCATACTAACAAATAAAAATAGGAGGTTATGTTTAATGAAAAATTACGAAATTAAATATAATGAATGGTTAAATAATCCAATATTTGACAAAGAAACAAAAGAAGAATTAGAATCTATTAAAGGAAATGAAGCTGAAATAGAAGATAGATTCTACAAAGATTTAGAGTTTGGTACAGCAGGACTAAGAGGAATTATAGGAATAGGAACTAACAGAATGAATAAATATACAGTTACAAAGGCAACTCAAGGCTTAGCAAACTACATTATAAAAAAAGGTGGACAAGATAGAGGAGTTGCTATTGCTTATGATTGCAGAATAATGTCTGAAGAATTTAGTATGGAAACAGCACTTTGCTTAAATGCAAATGGAATAAAAACATATAGATTTGATTCACTAAGGCCAACACCTGAACTATCATATGCAGTAAGAGAACTTGGTTGTATTGCTGGTATTGTAATAACTGCAAGCCATAATCCACCAGAATATAATGGTTATAAAGTATATTGGGATGATGGGGCACAAATAGTTGAGCCTATAGATAAAGAAATTATAAACGAAGTAAATAATATAACAGACTTTGGAACTATAAAGAAAATGAGTTATGACGAAGCTGTAAAAAAAGGTTTATTCAATACAATAGGAAAAGAAATTGATGACAAATATATAGCAGAATTAAAAAAATTAGTTGTACATAGTGACATAATAAAAGAAATGCAAAAAGATATAAAAATAGTTTATACTCCTTTACACGGTACAGGAGGAAAACTTGTAAAAAGAATCTTAAAAGAAATTGGGTTTGAAAATGTATATGTAGTAAAAGAGCAAGAAGAGGGAGATGGACACTTCCCAACAGTAAGTTATCCAAACCCAGAAGATCCAAAGGCATTTACATTAGCATTAGATTTAGCAAAAAAAGTTGATGCAGATATAGTTTTGGCAAATGACCCAGATGCAGACCGATTTGGAATATATGTTAAAGACACTGCTTCAAATGAATACATTCAATTCAATGGAAATATGTCTGGTAATTTGGTAGCAGAATATATATTATCTCAGAAAAAAGCAAAAGGAGAATTGCCAGAAAATGGGGCAATAATTAAAACTATAGTATCATCAAATATGACAGATGCTATTGCAAAAGAATATGGAGTAAAATTATTCTCAACATTAACAGGATTCAAAAATATTGCTAAAATCATAAAGAATTTCGAAGAAGAAAATTCATATAAATGTTTATTTGCCTATGAAGAAAGTTATGGTTGCATTATAGGAACACACGCAAGAGATAAGGACGGAATCGTAGCAGTAATGACAACGTGTGAGGCAGTTGCATACTACAAAAAGCAAGGACTAACTCTATGGGACCAAATGAATAAAATGTATGAAAAATATGGATATTATAAAGAAAAACAAATGTCTATAACACTAAAAGGTGCTGATGGTGCTGAAGAAATAAAGAAAATGATGGAAAATATGAGAAACAATCCAGTATCAGAAATAGCAGGACTAAAAGTAAAATCATTTGGAGATTACCAAAAACAAGAAATAACTTCTTTGGAAAATAAAGAAAAGACATCAACAGGGTTACCAAAATCAAATGTATTATATTTTGATTTGGAAAAAAATGCCTGGGTATGTGTACGTCCATCAGGAACAGAACCAAAAATAAAATTCTATATGGGTGTATGTGAAAAAACAATGGCAGATGCAGAAAAAAAATTAACTGAATTAGAAAATGCTGTAAAAGAAATGGCAGAAGAAGCAAAGAAATAATCAAATTTTGCAAAAGGGTCCGGGCCTGTTTTACAAAAGAAAATGGCTCGGCCCCTTTTGCAAATTATTCTTTCCAACCATTGATACCAGCACGTTTTATGGCTCCAATTAAATTTGCTCTAACATTTGGAATTTCTATAGTTAATTTATAAAGTAAATCTTTCATATATTCTCTTTTAGAAACTCCATCCATTGGACAACTCTTAGGCATTACTTTAATATCATTTCGCTTAATAAATTTTCTAATTTCTTTTTCTGGTGCATAAATTAAAGGCCTTATCAGTGTTATTTTAGACCTATCCATATAACTTACTGGCGCAAAAGTATTTAAGTTTCCGGTATATAACATATTTAGAAAAAATGTTTCTAAAACATCATCTTCATTATGCCCTAGTGCAAGCTTATTACAACCATTTTCTATAGCAGTAGAATTTAATATACCTCTACGTAAATTTGCACATAAAGAACAAGGATTTTTTTCTTTTCGAATATCAAAAACAATTTCCTTTATATCGCTTTTGGCTTCAACAAATTCTACACCTATTTCTTTACAGGTATTTTCTAAAAAAGCAGAATCAAAAAATTCAAAACCAGGGTTAACACTAATAGCTATTAAGTCAAAAGACTTTGGATAAAATCTTTGTAGTGCTTTAAGACCTTTTAATAGTGTAATAGAGTCTTTACCACCAGATAAGGCAACAGCCGCCTTATCTCCATCTTCTATCATATTATAGTGCTCTATAGCTTTTCTTAAATAACCTAATATTTTTTGCATAAGTCCTCCATTTTAAAAATATAGTATCAGTAAATATTCTTTTGCGTACAATTATAACATTTATGTCAAGTATCCAAGTATCAATTTTGAAAAAGACTTGATTTAATAAAAAAAATAATATAAAATATATAAGTATCAAAAATGTTTCAGTAGCTCAGTAGGATAGAGCGTTCCCCTCCTAAGGGAAAGGTCGGAGGTTCGATTCCTCTCTGGAACACCAAATAATGCCATACAAGTGTTGAAATATCAATATTTTGTATGGTTCTTTTATTAAGAATAATATCACATTTTTGGAATAAAATATCTATACTTGCAAAAAAAAAGAAAGTATGTAATAATAGATAAGCAATATATACTTTTATGGAGGCATAATAAATGCAAGAACAATTTATGAAAGAAGCCCTAAAGGAAGCCCAAAAGGCATATAACAAGCTGGAGATTCCAGTAGGAGCAGTAATAGTAAAAGACGGAAAAATAATTTCGAAAGCCCATAATATAAAAGAAGAAAAACAAGATACAACAAAACACGCAGAGATAATAGCAATACAAAAAGCAAGTAAAAAACTAGAAACGTGGAGATTGAATGATTGTGAAATGTACGTAACATTAGAACCGTGCTCGATGTGTGCAGGGGCAATTATACAATCAAGAATAAAAAAAGTATATATAGGAACAATGGATGAAAAAACTGGAGCTTGTGGCTCAGTATTAAACTTATTTAAAGACTTTAAATTTAACCATACTGTAGAATTAGAAACAGGTATATTGCAAGAAGACTGTGAAAAACTATTAAAAGATTTTTTTAAAACTCTTAGAGAACTAAAGAAAAAGAAATAATGCATATCTTGCCAATATAAGTAAATTTTAAAACGAAAAAACGAAGTGGTATCGAAGAGGTCATAACGAGGCTGACTCGAAATCAGTTAGTCAGTGCATAGCTGGCACGTGGGTTCGAATCCCACCCACTTCGCCAAATATAAAAATAGCATAAAATATCAATGTAAAGCATAAATAATATATGAATGGAGGAAGAAAATGGATAAAGAAAAGAAAAAGCAAATTATAAAATTATGCGTAGCCATAACTACTTTTGCAATAATTCTCCTTTTAGTTGGTATAACAATGATAAGATACCAAGTAGAAGGTGATAAGAATATGCCATTTAATTTATCCAAAATTATTGTGGTAAGTACTGCTGAAGGACAAGAAACAGACGGAAAGAAAAAGTGGAACTTCAAAATTTATCAAAATAATGATGTTTACATATACATAGATAAAAATGAAAATTATCGTGGACAAGAAAAAAGCATTAAAAGTGTAAAAATAGAAAATATAAATATTACGAAAGCACCAAATGTAGGTAGAATACAAACGTATATGCCTAATAGTGTAGATGGAAGACTTTTTGATTATAGTGATGAATATGTAGTAAATGAAAAGCTAGAATACAAAGGAGCAGAAGAAAGTAATCCTAAAACCTTAGAAATAGGTAGCAATGGAGGAAGTTTATTATTAAGCTTTAGTAATACTGGCCTAGAGACATACAGTTCAGATAAAGACAAAGAAATTACACACGATGGTACATTATTAGAAAAAATAAATGTAACCAATGAAGATATAGCATTTGACGTGTCTTTTGATATTGTAATTACAGTAGATAATTGTAGCTATAGAGCAAACACAACATTACAACTACCTTGTGGCAATATAATAGATGAAGGAACTTGCAATATAGAAAAAACAGATATGAGTGATATCATATTTAAAAGAGAATAAAAACTTACTAACTAATAACTCTTGATAAATTAAATAAAACATTATATAATACAAATGGTATGAAAATTTTAACTATTGTATGGAGGGGACCAACAAGAAGCTGTGAACCTTGTCAGGTCCGGAAGGAAGCAGCAATAAGCAGTACTTCTTGTGTGGAAACTTCCATAGAGTAGTTAAAATTATCACACCATTTTTTAAAGACAGAGGGTGATATAAATTGTCGTATACAGCATTATATAGAAAATTTAGACCACAAAGGTTTGACGAAATTGTAGGACAAGAGCATATTACAAAAACACTTAAAAATCAAATAATCGCAGGAAGAGTTGGGCACGCATATCTTTTTAATGGAGGAAGAGGAACAGGAAAAACTAGTGCAGCAAAAGTTTTGGCAAGAGCAGTTAATTGCTTAAACCCAAAGAATGGAGAGCCTTGCAATGAGTGCGAAATCTGCAAAGCAGCACTTTCTGGCTCACTTACAGATATAGTAGAAATGGACGCTGCATCAAACAATAGCGTAGAAGATATTCGTTCAATAAGAGAAGAAGTAAACTTTTTACCAACTCTAGCAAAATATAGAGTATATATAATAGATGAGGTTCATATGCTATCTACAGGTGCTTTTAATGCACTACTAAAAACATTGGAAGAACCACCAGCACACGTAAAATTCATATTAGCAACAACAGAACCACAAAAGCTACCTGCAACAATACTTTCGAGATGTCAAAGATTTGATTTCAAGAAAATATCAAATGCAGATATAATCAGAAGACTAGAATATGTTGCAAAAGAAAGTAATATAGAAATAACAGAAGAAGCATTAAACTTAATTGCTATACTTTCTGAGGGGGCAATGAGAGATGCGTTAAGTATACTTGAAAGATGCTTACAAGATGGAGAAACTAACATAGATGAAAATAAAATAAAAGACCTAGTAGGAATTCCAAAATTGACATATATTCATAGTATAGTAAAAGCCTTTTTAGAGTACAATGTAGACGAAGCAATAAAGGCTGTAGATACAGTTCTTAATGAGGGGAAAGACTTAAATAACCTACTATGGGAAATTATAAAATATGTAAAAGATATTTTAGTATATAAAGCAACAAATAAACTTGAAATATATAGTAAAGAAGAAATAGAGCAAATTAAAGAGTTGGCACAAACAAGCACAAAAGAAAGACTTTTGTATATAATTACAGACTTATCAAAGCTAGAAAATGATATGAAATGGTCTTCGCAAAAAAGCATATTATTCCAAGTAGAGATTATAAAATTATGTAGTGAACACTTAATAGAAACTGTTGTGGATACTGTGGACAAAGGAAGTGCAAAACAAGCTAAAACTGCAGATAAAACGCAAGCAAATAAGCAGTATGAATCTAATGCTAGTACAGGTAGTATAACAAATACAAATAGCAAGTCAGAAAATAAAGCAAACTTTGCACAAGCAATTTCTGGCTTTGGAGAAGCAAAAGGTTGGAAAAACGTACTAGATGACCTTAAACAAAACGGAAAAATTATGCTATATTCGAATTTGTTAAAATCTAAAGCAATAGAACTAAATGATATGACTATTGGAATAAGTTTCCCAGAGGGAATAAATGCTTTTGGAAAATCTATTTTAGAAAAACCAGAAAGTATAATAGAACTTTCTAAAGCAGTATCAATGGAATATGGCAAAGATATGAAAGTAAAAATTATTGAAAACGTAGATTCTTTACCCAAAAAACAAGAACAAGCAGATAATGGGTTAGAAAAGATGGTAGAGGAACTTGATATTCCTCTAAACATAATAGAATAGTTTAAAAAATAGGAGGAATAAAAAATGGCAAAAAGAGGTGGATTCCCTAATATGGGAGGATTTGGTGGTATGAACATCAATCAACTAATGAAAGAAGCAAAAAAAATGCAATCAGATATGGAAAAAACACAAGAAGAACTTGCAGCAAAAGAGTTTGAAGCAACAGCAGGTGGTGGGGCAGTAGCAGTAAAAGTAAGTGGAGACAAAGTATTAAAAGAAATTACAATAAAAAAAGAAGTGGTAGACCCAGATGATGTAGAAATGTTACAAGACTTAATACTAAGTTGTGTAAATGAAGCTTTAAGAAAAGTAGATAGTGAACAGGCAGCATCACTTGGAAAATATAACATACCAGGACTAATGTAATATGTCGTATTATTCACCATCGATAGAAAAGCTAATAGAAGCATTTGAAAGATTACCAAGTATAGGAAGTAAGACTGCTGCCAGGCTTGCTTTTTATATTTTGAATGCAAGCAAAGAAGAAACTGATGAATTTATATCAGCAATACAAAATGCAAAGCAAAACTTAAAATATTGCTCTAAATGTTTTAACATATCAGACACAGACCCTTGCGAAATATGCTCAAATCCAACAAGGGATAATACTACAATATGTGTAGTAGAAGATGTAAAAGACGTAGTAGCAATGGAAAGAACTCACGAATTTAAAGGAGTATACCACGTACTTCACGGAAGTATATCTCCTATGAATGGAGTAGGACCGGATGACATAAAAATAAAAGAATTGCTTGCACGTTTAATGGGTGGAGAAGTTAAAGAACTTATTTTAGCAACAAACCCAAGAGTTGAAGGAGAAGCTACTGCAATGTATATATCTAAATTAGTTAAGCCATTGGGAATAAAAGTAACTAGAATAGCACACGGAATTCCTGTGGGAGGAGACTTGGAATATACAGATGAAGTTACTCTTTCTAAAGCTTTAGAAGGAAGAAGAGAATTATAAATAGAACAATAAAAAGCTTTCTCATATAAATATATGTATGAGAAAGCTTTTGTATTAGCTATATCAAAAAAATTTTAATTTAAGCACATTATAATTTTACAAATATCTTTTGTAGAATTCTTTTTAGCTAAAAGCTTAGTATTTTCTTTCATACTTTCTAATTTATTTTTATCCGTAAACAAATTCGTAATTACAGTATCTGGATTATCTTTTTTTCTAAGCCATACACCAACATTATGGTTTTCTAAAAACTCGGCATTTTCTTCTTCCTGTCCTGGAATTGGGTTTATAATAAGAAGAGGTAAGCCAGAGGCTAAACTCTCGCTAGTTGTAAGACCACCAGGTTTAGTAACTACTAATGTAGAAATACTCATTATTTCTGGAACTTTTGTAGTATAATCTAAAACCTTTACTCTATTCGCAGAATTTGTTTCCTCAACAATACTCTTAAAACCTAAATTCATTCTCTTGTTTCTGCCAGAAACTGCAATAATCTGATAAGTTGGTAAATTGTGGATAAGGGACTTTAAAATTTGCAAAGTCCTGTCTTTACCAAGCCCAAACTCACCTCCACCAAAAAATAAAATAACAGGTTTGGTCTCATCTAAATTAAATTCTTTATAAATTTCCGATTTATTAAACTCTTGAGAAAATTTTTCAGATAAAGGAATTCCCGTAGTATGAACCTTTTCCTTATCTACACCGTATTGCATCAAATACTTTTCCATTTTGGTATTAGAAACACAAAAAGCATCTGTAAACTCGTGCCCTATTAGCCATTGGTCGTGTGGTGCAAAATCTGTAAGAATAGTAACCAATTTGCAGTCAACTTTTCCCTTTCTACGTAAATAACTTACCATTTGACTACTAAAAGGATGAGTAGATACAACAATATCTGGATTAATTTCTTTAATTAAATTTTTTATTTTTACTGCCATCATTTTGTTAGCTCTAGAACTTATATGTGCAAGCACTCCTCTTTGTGATTTATCATAAATTCGTCCCCATAAATTTGGGGCATTTTTTGCCATCTGATTATATGCACCAGTAGTGGCTCTATCTAAAATTTTATTAACATATTTTATACAATCAACAATTTCCGTTTCTACATCATAATTATCATCTAAATACTTTTTTATAGCTTTAGCAGCAGAAAAATGACCACCACCATAAGAAGCATAAAAAATCAATAGTTTCTTCATAAAAAATTCATTCCTTTCTCGCTTGGCTTAAAGGTACACATAGGAATAAAATTAAAACTTTTTCAAAATATCCCCTATAAAATTAAACTCTGCAATATTTTACCATAAAAAACATTAAAAGTCTAAAAATTAAGAATATTTTAACAAATTTTACACAAAATATGAGAAATAGAATTTAATTGTTTACAAGAAAGGATTGATTTGTGTGGGAGCAATAAAAAATAAATTGATTGATTGGAAAAATAGATTAAAAGATAGGCATATGCTTAGCATTATAGTTGTACTATTTACAATAATAGCAGTTATGGCAATATATATTTATAAAAAGCAAACAGAATATAGGCAAGCCTCAGAAAACGCATATAATATGGCGTTTTATGGAGTTGTAGACTATATACAAAATGTAGAAGTATTTTTAGCTAAATCTTTAATAACTAATTCACCAGCAAGTAGTGCAGAGAGCCTAACAAATGTATGGAGAGAGGCAAATTTAGCAATGGGACAATTAGCACAACTTCCAATAAATTCTCACGAATTAGAAAAAACCTCAAAATTTTTAAATCAAGTGAGTGAATACAGCTATTCACTTTATACAAAAAATTTAAAAGAGGAAAAATTAACAGACGAAGATTTAAAAAATTTAAAAGAATTACACGAATATAGTGTAGAACTCGAAAGCGTTTTAAATCAATTATCTGCAGATATAAACGACGGAAGAATTAGTTGGGGAGAGCTAACAGATGAGGGAACAACAGTATTTGCAAAACAAGTAAGTAATATTTCACAAGACAGCTTTGGAAATATAGAGCAAACTTTTCACGAATATTCAGGACTAATTTATGATGGAGCCTTTTCAGAACACATAACTAAGGCAGAAAAGGTAGGGCTTACAGGAGAAAACATTGACGAAGAAACTGCAAAAAATAAAGCAAAAGAATTATTTAATGTAAATATAAAAGAAATAGAGTCGTATGGGAAAAGTGAGGGAGATATTACATCATATAATTTCGGACTAACATTTGACGATGATTCGACTGCAACGGTGTCAATTTCAGAAAAAGGTGGGCACGTAATTTATATGGACAAAAACAGGGAAGTTTTGTCAGAGGTAATATCACAAGAAGAAGCAGATAAAAAAGCAAAAGAATATTTAGAAAATCACGGCTTCAAAAATATGAAAGAAACATACTATTTAAAGCAAAGTGGAATAGTAACAATAAACTATGCATACAAGCAAGATGATGTAATAATGTATCCTGATTTAATAAAAGTAAAAGTAGCATTAGATGATGGGGAAATATTGGGAATAGAAACAACAGGATACCTAAATTCGCATAAAGAAAGAGATTTAAAAGAGCCAAAGGTAACAGTAGAAGAGGCAAAAGAAAGTTTAAACAAAGATTTGAATATAGAAAGCGAAGAACTTGCAATAATACCGACAGAATGGAAAACAGAGGTAATGTGTTGGGAATTTGAAGGAAATGTAGAGGGCCTAGATTTTATAGTATATGTAAATGCAGAAACAGGCAAAGAAGAGGATATATTAATAATTACAAATACTCCAAATGGAACACTTACCCACTAAAAGAACAAAAAAACATTTTTGCTGAGCTTGAAAGAGTAGCATCAAATAAAAAATTTTAATGCATAGTAATAGTTGTATTAGAAGCATCTTCTGAATAAATTGAATTTGATTTATTTTTATGTTGATCTATAGGGTATGGTGTAGGAATGTTAGTCCTAAATAGAAGCTAGTCTACACTAGTATGATAAAAATCTGCAATTTTAGACAATAATTCTAAAGGTATACTTCTTTTATTTAGCTCATAATAAGAATAAGCAACCTGAGAAATATTTAACATTTTACTCAAATCTTTTTGAGTAAGGTCATTATCTTCTCTTAAATTTCTAAGACGAGTTTTCATAGAACACACCTTTCTAAAAAATATTTTAATAAACAATTTTGCAACTTTAATATTCTTATAACAAACTATAAAGTAAATATAATCAAACTAACAGATACTAATAAGATATAAACGATAATGCTTACAGCTATATCATAGCTAAAATTTTCATAGCAAGATTATAGAATAAAACATTTTGTTATATTGACTTTTAAAATGAATCTATAATTAAAATGTCAGATAAGGATAAAATATTAAATAAAATAAAGACGTTGCACATAAGAAAAAATAAAGTAAGGAAGATAAAAATGCACATAAAGAAGAAAATTTACTTCTAGTGGTGCAACAGAAGTGAGTGGAGATAGTGCAGTAGATTCAAATTTCTATGGAGAAGGAGATATTTCGTCTATAGCAAATAAACAAATTGATGCATTTAAAACAAGTGCAAGAAGTCATAAAGGATTCTATGTAGGAAGATATGAACAGGGGAAAGGAAATGTATGTATAGCAGGAGTAGAACCAATTACAGAGATAACAAGAGATAAAGCAAAAAGTAGCGCAGAAGCAAGGTATAGAGGACACGTTTATGTAACTAGTGAGTTAATAAGTAGTTATGCGTGGGATACAACACTAAATTTTATCTGTCAAACAAACGAAGCAGGGTATACATTAGCGACAACTAGAGATAGAAAATATGGCAACTTATCTACTGGTGAGATGAATAAAACAGGAAAATATAGTGCTGATAAATACAGCAACATATATGATTTTTTAGGTAATTATTGGGAATGGACGACGGAATATTGTGCTTTTGAATCTGATCATTGTACGAGTAGAGGAGGTACTTATTTTAATGGATATTTAGATAGTGGTTTCTTTGCTGCTGACCGTATAACATTAAGTATGAATTATAGAAATACAGGGCCGCCATTTCGAATGCAAGTTTATATTAAGTAATAATTAGCAAGAACTAATATATATGTATATGATAGAATAAAAATGTAGTTTTCTTCCAGTTTGAAAAATGTAGGAAAACCTACATTTTTTCTTTTTGATA
>CALXRZ010000039.1 GCA_944391015.1 uncultured Clostridia bacterium
TAATTAAAATTTAGTTAATAAAATTAGGTGGTACCACGATTTAAAGCTAGTCGTCCTATAATCTTGTAGGAGATTAGCTTTTTTGTTGTAAAAAAATAGTCGGGAGTAAGACCTGTCCCCGAAGCTGACAGAAGTGTCGCATTAGGAACAGGCTGAAAAGCGACAAAGATGTCGGAAAAGAGCCTGTCCCTAAACCCGACAAGGAGGTAAATTATGGAAGAAAAAATTAGTGAAATCAGCAGACTAAAGGAATTAGCAGTAAGTGAAATTCAGTCTGCAACAAATGCAAAAGAGTTAGATGAAGTAAGAGTAAAGTACTTAGGTAAAAAGGGAGAGCTTACAAGCATACTAAGAAGTATGGGAAGCTTGGCACCAGAAGAAAGACCTGTTATAGGTGGAAAAGTAAATGAAGCTAGAGATGAACTAGAAGTGCTTATTAAATCTGGTGAGGAAAAGTTTGCTAAACAAGAGCTTGAAAGAAAGTTAAAGGAGGAGACCATTGATATTACTCTTCCTAGCACAAAGGTTAAAAGAGGAAGCAAGCACCCACTAAATAGAATTATAGAAGAGGTTGAAGATTTATTTGTTTCTATGGGTTATGATGTAGTAGCAGGACCAGAGCTTGAAACTGACGAGTATTGTTTTGAGAGGTTAAATCTTCCAAAGGGTCACCCAGCAAGAGATATGCAAGACAGTTTTTACATCACATCAGAATACTTATTAAGAACTCAAACTTCTGCTGTTCAAGCAAGAGCAATGATGGCAAATGAAGAGAAGTCTCCAATAAGGATTATATGCCCAGGTAAAACATACAGAAGAGATGATGACGCAACACATTCGCATCAATTTAGCCAAGTTGAAGGATTAGTTATAGATAAAAATATTTCATTAGCAGATTTAAAAGGAACTTTGGAGGTATTTGTTAGAAAAATGCTTGGAGAAAACCTACAACTTCGTTTTAGACCAAGTTATTTCCCATTTACAGAGCCTTCTTATGAAGTTGATGTAAGTTGTTTTAAATGTGGTGGCAAAGGCTGTAACTTATGTAAGCTAACTGGCTGGATAGAAGTACTAGGTTCTGGTATGGTTCATCCAAATGTGCTAAAAATGAATGGATATGATCCAGACGAGTATACAGGTTTTGCTTTTGGAACAGGATTAGATAGGCTTGCAATGTTTAAATACGGTATTACAGATATACGTTTGCTATATCAAAATGATGTAAGATTTTTAAGTCAGTTTGACAGATTAGACCGTTAAGTTAGTATTAGCAGAAAAAATTAACCAATAAAAACCAAAATTTAGAAAGAAGGTAAAAAAATGAAATTAAGTAAAAATTTTGTTAAAGACTATGTAGACATAGATGTAGATATAAAAACTTTAGCTGAAGATATGACAAGAGTAGGAAATGAATATGACTCTGCAGGAAAACTTTTAGATGCTACAAATCTTGTAATTGGTGAGGTTAAAGAGTGTGAGATGCATCCAGACTCTGACCATTTACACATATGCAAAGTAGATGTAGGAAATGAGATTTTAAATATAGTATGTGGTGCACCAAATGTACGCAAAGGACTTAAAGTTATAGTTGCACTAGATGGGGCTGTGCTTCCTGGAGTTACAGTAAAAGCTGGTGGCATTATAGAAAAGGATGATAAGCCAAGAATAATAAAAAAAGGTATGGTAAGAGGGCAAGAATCAAACGGTATGCTTTGCTCTATGCTAGAACTAGGCTTAGAGCATAAATATGCCGATGAAGTAGATAAAACAGGTATACACGAACTTCCATCTGATGCACCAGTTGGAGAAGACCCAATAGCGTATATGCAAATGGATGATGAAGTTGCAGATTTTGACTTAACTGCAAATAGAGGAGACTTGTTAAGCATACTTGGTATGGCTTACGAGCTAGGTGCTATTTACGATAAAGATGTAAAGCCTATAGATTTAACACATAAAGAAAATAGTGAGAATATAAATGATAGCTTCAAAGTTGAAGTAAATACAGATAATTGCTCTATATTCTTAGCAAGAAAAGTAAAAAATATAAGATTAAAAGAGAGCCCAGCATTTATAAAAAATAGACTAATTGCATCTGGAATAAGGCCTATAAACAATGTTGTAGATATTAGCAACTATGTAATGCTTGAAACTGGCCAACCACTCCACTTCTATGATGCAGACACCCTAAAAGATAAAATAGAAGTAAGAATGGCAAAGCAAGGAGAAAAGCTATTTACACTAGATGGAAAAGAAAGAACATTATCAGACGAAGATATAGTAATTTCAGATGGAGAAAGAGCAATAGGACTAGCTGGTGTAATGGGAGGACTAGATACTGAAATTACAGATAAAACAAAAAATGTACTTATTGAATCTGCAATATTTGATGGAGTAAAAATACGTAAAACATCAAAAGAAATTTTAAGAAGCGAAGCAAGCTCAAGATTTGAAAAAGGCTTAGACCCAAACAGAACATATATGGCACTAGAAAGAGCAGCAAAACTATTAGAAGAATATGCAGATGGAGAAGTAGTAGGAGGAATTGCAAAATTTGATAAAGCAGATTTACAAAACCGAGAAATAGAAATATCATTTAAAAAAATAAATGATGTATTAGGTATGGAAATTCCTAAAAAGGATGTACTAGATGTATTTAGAAAACTTAAATTTGATGTATACGTAAATGGTAAAAAATCAGAATTTAACGAGCAAGAAAAAGACTTAAATGATGTAGAAAAAATTACAGTATCTGTGCCAAGAAGAAGAGGAGACATATCTATAAAAGAAGACTTAATAGAAGAAGTTGGACGTATATATGGTGTCGATAACATTGTAGGTAGACTTCCAGAAATGCCAATGAAAGCAGGAAGTTATGACAAGGTAACTAGAGGCATACGTAATAAAATGGTAGACTTAGGGCTAAACGAAACGCTATCATACATTTTAGTAAACGATAAAGAAGCAAAATACTTTACAAAGGACGATACAGAATTAGTAAAACTTTTAGACCCTATGACAGAAGAAAGAAATACTTTAAGACATAGCATTTTGCCATCACTTTTAAAAATATATGAATACAATAAAGCAAGAAGCAACAAAGACGTTGCAATATTCGAAATAGGAAAGGCATTTTACAAAAAACAAGAAGAGTATGGAGAAATAAACAAAATAGCAGGCCTTATGACAGGCGACTTCTACTTAGGAGTGGGCAAAAAACAAGTAGATTTCTACATTATAAAAGGAATAGTGGAAGAACTACTAGATTACTTAGGTTATGGAAATAGATATAGCTTTGTAGTAAGGGAAAATCAAATGCCGGACGAAATACATCCAGGCCAATCAGCACTAATATCTGTAAACAACGACATAGTGGGACTGATTGGAAGAGTATACCCTGTACTAGAAAAAGAGCCAGTTTATGTATTTGAAATTGACTTAGACAAATTGCTAGATAAAAAAGTTGGAAAAATGAAATACAAAGAAATATCAAAATTCCCAAGTGTAAAAAAGGATTTGGCAGTTGTAGTAGACAAAAACATAACCTCAGACGAAATAGCTACAGTAATAAAGAAAGCAGGAGGCTCTAGCCTAAGTAAAATAGATGTATTTGATGTATATACAGGAAAAGGAATAGACGAAAACAAAAAGAGCATAGCATATTCGCTAACTTTTGAAAAGATGGATAGAACGTTAACAGATGAAGAAATAAATGAAAGTATAGAAAAAATAGTAGATATGCTAAGTAAAAAACTAGGTGCAGAACTTAGAAAATAAATAATTACAAATGTATACTAAAAGCCTGTCCTTTTAGCACACAGAATATAGGAAAAGAAAAATCTATATAGCGTAAAATTACGTTATATAGATTTTTGTATGTTTTACACACTTTCTAAAGCTAACTTAATCATATCATTTAAAGAACGTTCTCTCTCTTCTGGGGTACTAACTTGGTTTTTGTAATGAGAATCTACAACAGTTAGAAGACAAGCCGCTTTTTTATTAAAATATTTAGCCATATAAAACAATGCAAAAGCTTCCATTTCACAAGCTATAATATTTAAGTCTTTTGGAAATCTAGCTATAAAACTATCAATATTATCTAAATAACCATCAAAACAATCATTGCATAAAGTGTTACCTTTTATATATGGAATATTTATTTTATGTGCAGTTTCTTCTAATTTAGAATTAAGCCCTCTATCTGATTCAGCAATGTGGCACTCTTTTTCGCTCCACTCAAAGGCAAAATTTCCTTCTGTATAGCTTTTATCTACTAAAATAGTATCAAATAAATTTAAACTCTCGTTATAAGCGCCACAAGATCCTATTCTAATAATATTTTCTACATCATAAAATTTAAAAAGTTCATACGAATAAATTCCCATACTTGGCATACCCATACCAGAAGAAAATACAGTAACAGGCTTTCCTTTATATGTTCCTGTATAAGCTAGCATATTTCTTACAATATTTACCAATTTTGCATTTTCTAAAAAATTTTCAGCAATATACTTTGCACGTAAAGGGTCACCTGGCATAAGAACAGTTTTTTTGATATCTTCTTTTCTTGCGTTACAATGAATTGACATAAATTCCCTCCTAATTATTTATACCAACTAGGTATTACAAATAAAGATACATTTAATACCTGTAAAAATAGAAATAGTAAAAATGTTATTACTATTGAAATTATACCTAAAATTAAACCAGCTTTTCCTAATTTATCTCCTTTTTTTACAGCGATAAAGCCAAATATAATTGCTAGAACCGCAGACATTATAGAAATAATAATAAAGCACAAAGATATAATAGATACTATTCCAAATATTAGTGCAGCAATACCATAACCTACACTTGAGTTAGTTTTTTCTTGAACTTCTTGTTCGTTTGATTCCATTATTATTCCCCCTTTCCAAGGATATTATGCCATTTTTAATAAAATATGTCAAGTCAAAATATATTCTCAGTAATTGTAAATCAAAAAACAAAAATTTGTTTGCAAAGTATTGCTTTTTTTTCAAAATATGATAAAATATCTAAAGCAAATAAACGAAAAGAGGTAAAGCAATGATATCATATATAAAAGGTAAGTTAGAAGCTAAAAACTTGGATAGTGTAACAATAGATGTTGGAGGAATTGGATATAAAATATTTATGTCTGTAAACTCAATGGACCGACTAGGTGAAACAGGAGCTGATGTTAAAGTATATACATATATGAGAGTAAGAGAGGACGATATAAGCCTTTATGGATTTTGCTCAAATGAAGAATTAAAAATGTTTGAGCAGTTACTTGGAGTAAGTGGTGTGGGAGCAAAATCAGCACTTTCAATATTAGCCAATATATCACCATCAAGTTTTGCTCTAGCCATAATAACAGGAGATATAAATACACTTAAGGGGTTGCCTGGAATAGGAGCAAAATCAGCACAGAGAATGATTTTAGAGTTAAAAGATAAAATGAAAACACAAGAAGCTATACAAACTGAAGCTGTACCAATGCAAATTAGTGTAAAAAACGATAAAGCAAAAGATGCAATAGATGCACTTCAAGTTTTAGGCTATTCAAGAAGAGACATAGAGGCAGTAATTTCAAAAATCAATATTGAAGAATTATCTGTAGAAGATATAATTAAGCAAGGACTAAAATACTTAGGAATGTAACAAAATGAGAAGAGGTTCTGATTACAAAATAATGAAGAATGTGGAGAAAGAGGGAATATTTAATGGATTTAAGCAAGCCACTAGCATACAGAATGAGACCAAAAACATTAGAAGAATACGTAGGACAAGAGCATATTTTAGGCAAAGACAAAATACTATATAGAACCATTAAAGCAGACAGACTATCTAGCATAATATTGTGGGGACCTCCTGGATGTGGAAAAACATCACTTGCTAGAGTTATAAGTAATACAACTAAATACAAATTTACAAGAATAAACGCAGTAACTGCAGGAATTGGTGATATAAAAAATGCAATCGAAGAGGCACAAAACCTGCTTTTAAACCCAAGTGGAAAATGTATATTGTTTATTGATGAGATACATAGATTTAATAAATTACAACAAGATGCGCTTCTTCCTTATGTAGAAAATGGAACAGTAATACTTATAGGTGCAACTACAGAAAACCCATATTTTGAGGTGAATAAAGCTTTAATCTCTAGGTCAATGGTATGTAAGTTAAATCCACTTACAGTAGAAGATATTTATAAAGTGTTAAAAAGAGCTCTGGTTGCAGAAGAAGGCTTAGGTAGTTATAACATAAAAATAGAAGATACAACATTAAGGAAAATAGCAGAAGTATCAAATGGAGACGTAAGAACTGCATTAAATGGACTTGAAATAGCAGTACTTACTACTAATATGAGTAGTGATGGCTTTATACATATAACAAACGAAATAGCAGCAGATTGTGTGCAAAGAAGAAAAGCAGTATTTGACAAAAATGGAGATAGTCATTATGACAATATAAGTGCATTTATAAAATCAATGAGGGGCAGTGACCCTGATGCTACAGTATTTTATTTAGCAAGAGCTTTAGATGGAGGGGAGGACCCTGTATTTATAGCTAGAAGAATAGTAATACTAGCTTCAGAGGACGTTGGCTTAGCAGACCCTAATGCATTAGTAATTGCAACTTCTGCAATGCAAGCTGTAACAATGGTAGGAATGCCAGAAGCCAGAATCATTTTGTCAGAAGCAGCTATATATATGGCACGTGCAAAAAAGTCTAATGCTTCATATATGGCAATAAATAAAGCTTTAGAAGATGTAGCAACAAAGGACACAGGAGAAATACCAATGCATATTAGAAATGCGCCAGCCGAAGGAATGAGCGAATTTGGATATCATCAAGGTTATAAATACCCTCACGATTATCCAGGTCATTGGGTGGAACAACAATATTTGCCAGATAAAATGGTTGGAACTAAATATCTTGGTGAAATTTAGGAAAATCGTTTAAAAACTTAAATATCTTATGAAAAAAGCTTCTTCCTATACAATAAGAAAAGCGAGTACAAAGTTTAAAATTTGCACTCGCTTTTACCTATTAAACTATTTCTCTTCAATTGTTACAGAATTTCCATAATCTGTTGTGTCTGAATCAGTTGTCTCAGAAACTGGTTGAACTTTCTTTGTACGCTTTTTATCTTCTCTAAACATTTCAGCAGCTGAACCTAAACTAGATAGAGCACTTGTTGCCTCAAATGGTATAAATATTTTATTTGCTTCTCCATTTGCTACTTCTTTTAATGCTTCCAAAGATTTTAGTTGTACTAACTTTTCATCAGGTTTTGCTCTCATCATAGCATCATAAACCATATGTACTTCTTCAGCTTTTGCTTCAGCCACTTTTTTAATAGCTTCTGCTTCACCGGCAGCTCTTCTAATACGTGCTTCTCTATCAGCTTCAGCCTCTAAAATAGCAGCTTCTTTTTTACCTTCTGCAAGTGTAACTGCAGATTGTCTTTCACCTTCTGCTTGAAGGATTAAAGCTCTTTTATTTCTTTCTGCATTCATTTGCTTTTCCATTGCGTCGCGTATATCTGGTGGTGGAGTAATATCTTTTATTTCAACTCTGTCTATTTTACAACCCCATTGGTCTGTTGCTTCGTCTAGTAATACTCTTAACTTATCGTTAATTGCATCACGTGAACTAAATGTTGAATCTAAGTCCATTTTACCTACAATATCACGAATTGTAGTAATTGCAAGGTACTCAATACCTTTCTTTAAATTTTGAATTTCATACACTGCTTTTGCAGGGTCAGTTACTTTATAGAATACAACTGTATCTATTGTAATTGTAACATTATCTTTTGTAATAACACCTTGTGGTGGTATGTCCATAGTTTGTTGTTTTAAACTTACAACACTACGAACGTGGTCAAAAAATGGAACTATTATTGTAAGACCAGCATCAGCTATTTTATAAAATTTACCAAGTCTTTCAATAATGTATACCTCCGATTGTTTTACAATTCTGATTGTTTTAAATGCAATAATTAAGATAATAACTAGTAGCACAACTAAAAAAATCCAAGTTCCCATAAATTCCTCCTAAAAATATATTAAATAATTTTTTTATGATAAATTAAATTTTAAATGCGTAAATAAAAGTTTTTACTTAACAACAGCCTTTACACCATCAATTTCAACAATTTCAACTTCTGTATTTTCTGGAATATCTTCATCTGTAGCAGATTTAGCAGACCAAACTTCACCATCAATTTTTATTTGACCAACGCCTTCGATATTATTTATTTTAGAAATAACAATACCTTTTTTTCCAATAATTGAATATGCGTTAGTTTTTACTTCTTTTGGAATTTTTATAAACTTATCTACAAGTGGTTTAGTAAAGATTAAAAGTAATGTAGATGTTATAATAAATACTAAGGCCTGAATAAGTATATTGTCGGTAATAAAGCTTGTAGCCATTGCTAACAAAGCACCAATACCGAACCAAAAAACTAAAAAGCCGATAGTTGCCATTTCAATTATAAAAAATACTCCTGCAGCTATTAACCAAAATACCCACATAAAAACCTCTCATTTCTGACTATACGTCTATTAAAGTGTAGAGCTAAAAGCCCTAACAATACTATTATACTATATATTTATTAAAAAAGGAATACAAAAATGCAAAATAATGTAAAATGTAGAAAAATGTTATAAAGTATGATATAGTAATAATGCAATTCACGGTTTGGATAAAAGCTATGAATAGTAATATAAAACTAAGAAATCAGGAGGTTTTATGTTAGATTTAAAACAAGACGTGCAATATGTTAAAGGTGTTGGACCTAATAATGTGGTGCTTTTGCAGAAGCTTGGAATAAATACATTGGAAGATTTAATAACATTCTTTCCAAGAAATTATGAAGATAGAAGCAAGCCAAAAAAGATAAATGAACTAGTAGATGGAGAAGAGGCTTTAATAGATGTAATTTGTGCAAGTAATATGAATGAAACAAGATTTGCGCGTAATAAGGTTATGTTAAAAATGTTAGTTAGAGACGATACAGGAGATTGCGTGCTTACGTGGTTTAATCAAACATATTTAAAAAATAAATTTAAAGTGGGCGAAAGGTATCAGTTTTATGGAAAAGTTAGCATAAAATATGGAAGAATAGAAATGACAAGGCCAGTTTTTGATAAAGACGGACTTAGTAAAAATACAGGAAAAATAATACCTATATATCCACTTACATTTAACCTATCACAAAATAAATTGCGAAGCATAATTGAAAATGGGCTAAAGGTAGCCTTAGGAAAACTAGAAGAAACAATACCTGAGTATATATTAAAAGAATATAATTTAGAAGAAATAAATAAAGCAACAAAGCAAATACATTTTCCTGATAATTTTACAGAATACAGTAAAGCTAGAAGAAGATTGGTATTTGAAGAACTGCTAACAGTACAACTTGCATTATCAAGCTTAAAATCTAGGTATGACAAGGAAATAGACGGAATAGAATTTGATAAAAATGTAAAAATGTCTGATGTTATAAATTCGCTTCCATTTAAGTTAACAAAAGCACAATTAAGAGTATTAGAAGAAATAGATAAAGATATGGAAAGCAACAAACCAATGAATAGACTGTTACAAGGAGATGTAGGCTCAGGCAAGACCATAGTATCAATTATATCTGCATACAAAGCTGCAAAATGTGGATATCAAACTGCAATAATGGCTCCAACTGCAATACTTGCAGAGCAACATATAAAGAATTTTAACAATATATTAGAAAAATTTGGAATAAAATGTGAGCTATTGCTAGGGGGAATGAGGGCCAAAAAAAGAGCTGAGGTTTTAGAAAAATTAAAAAGTGGAGAAATTGATATATTAGTTGGAACACACGCATTATTAGTAGAAGACGTAGAATTTAAAAACTTGGGACTAGTAGTAACCGATGAGCAACATAGATTTGGTGTAAGGCAAAGAGCAAGCATTGTAGGAAAAGGAGCCAATCCAGATGTGCTAGTAATGACGGCCACACCAATTCCAAGAACATTGGCACTTATTCTGTATGGAGACTTGGACATATCAATAATAGATGAATTACCACCAAACAGAAAAAAGATAGAAACCTATCCAGTAACAAAAAACTATGAAAGAAGAGTAGAGGAATTTATTAGAGCAAATGTACAAAAAGGCAGACAAGCATATGTAGTATGCCCATTAGTAGAAGAAAGTGAAGAATACGAAAACTGTAAATCGGCTACAGAGCTTGCAGAAGAGTATCAAACCAAAATATTTCCGGAACTTAACGTAGCGTGTCTACACGGAAAAATGAAGCAAAAAGATAAAGACGAAATAATGGAAAAATTCAAAAATGGCGAAATACAAATTTTAGTATCAACAACAGTAATAGAGGTAGGGGTAGATGTACCAAATGCAAACATAATGGTAGTACAAAATGCAGAGCGATTTGGTCTAGCACAATTACATCAGTTAAGAGGAAGAGTTGGAAGAGGAGAGTATCAATCATATTGCATACTTATATATGATGGCAACTCTAAAACTACAAGAGAAAGAATGAAAACAATGAAAGAAACCGACAATGGTTTCATAGTAGCAGAAAAGGACTTGGAGCTTAGGGGCTCAGGCGAATTCTTTGGAACTAGACAACACGGTTTGCCAGAATTTAAAATCGCAAACTTATTTGAAGATGTAGCAATTTTAAAAGAAGTGCAAGATCTAGTAGCAAAAATAGAAGCAGATGACCCAAGACTCGAAAAAGTAGAAAATAGAAAACTACAAAAACTCGTTGAGGAAAAATTTGAAGATAGAATTAGTATATGATGGCACTTTGGTGCCTGTCACAATAGTGCCATTTGGCACCTTTGGGGACAGGTTAAAATTTACTTTATGGAGGATTAAAATGAGTAGAAAAGTTTGGAAAGCAGGAACATTTATATATCCACTTCCTGCCGTTATGGTATCTTGTGGAACTATGGAAAAATCAAATATTATGACAGTTGCGTGGACGGGAATTATTAACACTAATCCAGCAATGTGCTATATTTCTGTAAGACCGGAAAGATATTCATATAATTTAATTAAAGAACAAGGTGAGTTTGTAATTAACCTTACAAATGAAAAATTAGCATTTGCAACAGACTGGTGCGGGGTAAAAACAGGTAGCAAAGTAGATAAATTCAAAGAAATGCATCTTACAAAAGAAAAAGGAGAATTTGTAAAATGTCCAATAATAAAGGAAAGTCCTGTAGCAATAGAATGTAAAGTTAAAGAAGTAAGAGAACTTGGAAGTCACCATATGTTCATAGCAGAAGTTTTATCAATAGATGCAGATGAAAAATATATAGATGAAAAGGGAGCTTTTGATATTTCTAAATGCAATTTAATTGCATACTCAAATGGACATTATTATAGTATGGGAAGAAAAATTGGAAGATTTGGTTTTTCTGTGCAGAAGCAAAAGAAAAAAAGATCATAAAAAGTATTATAGATGTTAAAATATTGAAAGGAATTATATATAAAATGCAAAAATTAAAAGTAATATATGAAGATAATCATATAATTGTAGTTGAAAAGCCAGTAAATATACCATCACAAGGAGATAAAACCGGTGACATAGATATGCTTACTATCATAAAAGAATATTTAAAGGAGAAGTACAATAAGCCTGGTAACGTATATTTAGGACTGGTACATAGATTAGATAGACCAGTTGGCGGAGTGATGGTGTTTGCAAAAACGTCAAAAGCTGCAGGTAGATTAAGTGAACAAGTTCGAGAAAAAGCATTTCAAAAAACGTATTTAGTTATTGTAAATGGAAAAATGGAAAAAGATAAAGGTGTATTAGAAGACTATTTATTAAAAAACGAAAAAAATAATATGAGCAAAGTTGTAAAAGAGGGAACAAAAAATTCTAAATTTGCATCTTTGGACTATGAAGTTTTAAAATACAATGAAGAAATAAATTTATCATTATTAAAGGTAAACCTACACACGGGAAGACATCATCAAATAAGAGTGCAACTTTCTAGTAGAAACCATAGCATATATGGAGATCAAAAATATGGTGGAAGAGGGCACGGAAAACAAATTGCCCTTTGGGCATATAAGCTTAAAATTCAGCATCCTATAACAAAGGAAGAAATGATATTTAAGTCGATTCCAGAGCCTATAGGAAGTTGGAAAATTATAGAAGATGTACAATTATAGTAATAGTATGTATTTGTTATTAGTGCAAAAGTTCATAAAATAGCTATCACTAGCTAAGCAAAGTATAGTGATAAAGAACATAAGCAATAATAAGGAATACATACTATTTTTGGCTATTTTAATCTTATGCTTTAACAACAGTTACTTTATGTAAATTTTATGAAATTGCTAAAATATTATTCAAAAACACAAAATAAAGTTTTCGTAAAATCATAGCTACCATTTGTATATAAACCAAAAAAATTGCCGGAAAAAGTATTATTATAATCTCAGTTCAAATGAGGTGAGCAAATTGATAGAAAAATTTTGCAATTATATACTTAGTAAAATGAAAAAGAAAATGCCTGAAATTACAGACGAACAAGGGGAAGCAATATTATATGGATTGCAATTATTAGTAGGAGAAGCACCAAAAATGATATTACTCTTTGGAGTTAGCTTTATATGTGGCTTTGGGCTAGAAATGCTATTTGCATATTTTGCTATTATGCCATATAGAACTTCATCAGGTGGTTTTCATTTGCACACACATTTAGGATGCATTATAGGTAGCGTAGTATTTTACTATGGAATAATTGTAATAAGCAAATTTTTAGTGTTAGATAGCATAGCAAAATACATATTGATAGGACTAAGCTTTATATTCGGTATCTTGATGGTAAGTATATATGCACCAGCGGACACTGAAAATGTACCTATTATAAGCAAAAAAGAAAGAAAACGAAAGAAGATATTATCATATATAACTTTAATATTAACACTTGTGGTAGCAATAATAATTAAAAATCAAGTATATTCAAATATATTGATTGTTGGAACAATTATTCAATCACTATCAATTACTAGAATAGCATACAAATTAACAAACAATAAATATGGATATGAAACATATAAAGAGCAAATAGAAAATTAGGCAAAACAGATAATACAAACATTAGCCGGCAATGTTTTATTATATAAATTTACTAAAAAACAAGGGAGGAATCTAAATGTTAAAAACTTTAGCAAAAATGGCAGAAAAATATGCAAAGTCAACAAATACAGCTTGTCTTTTAATGGGTGTTTTTCATCAACCAAAAATGCCTGCATCACTAATAAAAAAAGATTAGTTAAAAATAAAAAACAAATAGGATAACAACTATTTTCCATATAATAAAATATAAAAATCGACAAACTAAAAATAGCCTCTTTTCAGAGACTATTTTTAGTGCCTGGAACTTATTTAAAAATTTCAAACTGCTGTGTAAAGAACTCATCATTTTTAGTTGTAAATAAATTCAAATTATTGTTACGCATAAGTATTTGCCTAATTTTCCATAATCCAAGTCCACTATGATTTTCTTTACTACTTACACCTTTTTGATAAATTGTTTCTGTGTCTACATCTTTATTGTTGTAAGTGTTTTGTATAATTACTGCTATCATATTATTGCCAATTTCTTTTCTAAAAGTTACATTTATAATTTTCTTTTCGCACTCTACTGCTGCATCAATAGCATTATCTAAAAGAATACCAAGAATTCTTGTAAAATCATAAATTTTCATACGTTCTTCAATTTCGTTCAAATCTAAAAATACATCTAAATGAATTTGAATATTCTTTTGGTCTGCTTCATAGTACTTAGTAGCAAGTAAATGATAAATTGCAGGATGATTGATTACAGCTGGTGACAAAGCATATAAGTTATTAGTTTTATGACATTCTTCTAATAGTTGGTTATAATATTTTTTAAGACCTTCAAT
>CALXRZ010000040.1 GCA_944391015.1 uncultured Clostridia bacterium
AATAAATCGAGGGCTTAACCACAAAAAATATATGAAAGGTATTCTATTTTTTCTCTATGTATTTTTCAGTGTGCTAATAAAATTGATTCTTTAATTGTAAAGAAATCAAAAAAATAAAAAAATTAGTAAAAATACTTGCAAAAATAAAAGAAAAGTATTATACTAAAAAAGTGCAGTATTTAAGTATGAATAAAAAATACAAGATAAGCACAAAAAAATTAAATAGTTAATTCATACAGATTACGTTGATACAATGTAGTTTGTATTGAAATAAATTTTCTGGTGATGATTACATAGAGGAAATACCTGTTCCCATCTCGAACACAGAAGTCAAGCTCTATTGTGCCGAAGATATTTGTGGGTTACCCTGCTGAGAAAATAGGTTGTCGCCAGAGTTATATATTCCTCGTTAGCTCAGTCGGTAGAGCGCTCGGCTGTCGAGCAGGTTGAAAGACCGAGATGTTAGCAGCTCTATAAGGAAACTTATAGATGTAAAAGGTGGCTAATTCGGTGAAAGCCATAACAGTAAAGCTGATGGTAACACCGAGCAAGGCGAAAGCTATGTGTAGAGACTTTACACCACCTACCTAAGTTATAAGATATGGTAAAGAGAAAGTCCAGACTACAAATTATATTTAATATAATGCTAGTGAAAATTAGTGTAGTGCAGTAACCGATAGGTCGTTGGTTCGAGTCCAACACGAGGAGCCATAAAAGATAGCAGATAAGAAATTATCTGTTATTTTTTTGCGTGTTCGCTAGTAATTTGATGCTATTTATAGTATACTTATGCTAAAATTATGTAGAAAGTTGGTTGCAATGATTAGAATATGTGAAATTTGTAGAGGAAAATGTTCTATATGTGGTTATGATAGATGTGTTGATGCTCTTGAATTTCATCATGAAGATCCTTCAATAAAAGAATTTAAATTAGGTTCGGGAAATACTATGTCATGGAATGAATATAAGCAAGAGGCATTAAAATGCATTCTAGTCTGTTCAAATTGTCACAAAGAAATACATAGTAAGATTGGATATAAGATTTATGACGAAGTAGAAAAATATAAAAACAATCTTTAATTCTTGTTGCAATACTTAAATATTTAAGTTATGGAGGAGAACATAAATGAAAGAAAATAAAACATTAAATTTTATAGGCAATGGTTCTTGTTTTAATACAGACTTTGGAAACAATTCAGCCTTTTATATTGATAAGGAGAAACAATCGTTGCTATTGATAGATTGCGGAGAAACTGTTTTTGAAAGGTTAATGAAACAGAGATTGTTAGAAAAAATAAAAGAAATTGATATACTAATTACCCATATGCATACAGATCATATAGGAAGTCTATCTTCTTTGCTATTTTTTTGCGAGTATAGTAAAGGAATCGTACCAACAGTCATATATCCAGAAAAAAACAAAATGAATCAATACTTATCACTTGTAGGAAATGAGCCACAAACTTATAAACTTATTAGTCCACGAGAATGTGAAAAGTATAGAATACAAGAAATTAAACAGGAACATAGTAAATTTATTAGTGCATATGGATATGTTTTGGAGTTGGGAGGAAAAATAATATATTATAGTGGTGATACTAAAACAATATCAAAACCGATTATAGAAGCTTTTAAAAAAGGAAAATTTGATGAGTTTTATCAAGATACTAGTAGATATGAAACACCGGTACATATGAATATTGAAACATTAAGTAAATTATTTAATGAAAGGGAAAGAAATAAAATAACTTGTATGCACTTGGATGATGAAATAACGAAAAGAAAAGCAGAGTGTTTAGGATTCGATGTTGCTAGAGTTAATGAAAATCTAAATCTGGAAAGATAGAATTAAAGTAAAAATAAGGTTAGTCCTTCTACTATATATACGTTAAGATGTTTAGAATTAAAACAAAATTAGCACCTAAAACGTATAATATAGCAGGAGGTTTTTATTATGAATAAAAAAATGACAATTGATTGTGTAGTGATAATTCTCATATTAGTAATAGTGGCTCTAATATGTGGAATATGCTTCACAATAGCTAATGAAAACAATGTAGTAAGTAATCTCGAAGCCAGCGTAAATACTATGATAGGTAATACTGAAAATAATATAGCAAATGATAGTAAAATCAATAAAATTTGCACAACAGAAATACCAAAATTAACAGAAGAAGATGAACAAACCCTTGAAGTACAAGAAGCAGACTTGGAGGCAGAGGGATTCATACGTCAGGGAGAAGTTGCATATAATGGTTCTAGCAAAACACCAAATATTAAATTAGGAGAATATCAAGGTTTAACTTACTATAGTCAAGTAGATTCACGTTGGGTAAACCATATGTATTCTGCTATAAACGATAAAGCACAAACAATAGGAACAAGTGGATGCGGACCAACAGCAGCAGCTATGGTTGTGTCAAGTATAAAAGGAGTAATTACTCCACCAGAAATGGGAGATTTATTTGTAGAATATGGTTATAGAAGTAGAAATAACGGAACTTACTTTTCTGCAATGAAATGGGTGGCAGATGTGTTTGACATACCTTATCAAGAAACATACAGCTTAAACAAAGCAGTGGACTTAGTAAAAAACAATTACTATGTTATTGCAAGCTGTAATGAGGGGTTATTCACTTATGGTGGGCATTTTGTTGTAATAGTAGGAATAGATGGAAATACTTTAAAAATATATGACCCATATTTATATTCTGGTAAATTTAATGTAAGTTCCAGAAGAGGTAAAGCAACTGTAAAGGGAAATACCGTATATGTCACAATAGATAATTTTAAAAATTACGCAAATGCCACAGGATATTATTGTTATAAGAATGATAGAACAGATATAAAAGAAGAAGACACTGATGTTACAATTACAGATAATGTTACATCAAATGTAAAAAAAGTAAATTATACTGTAAAAATAAATACTGCTAGTGGGTTAAATATTCGCTCTGGTGCAAGTACTTCTTATGATATTGTTGGTGGATATGCAAATGGCACAACAGTAACAATTACTGCAGAAAAAGGAAACTGGGGCAAGACTAAAGCTGGATGGATATGCTTAGATTATACGATTAAAATAAGTTCAAATTCTAGTTCGAGTAAAAGCTCAAACTCAGAAAGTAATTCAAGCGCTACATCTTCTAATAAATATAAGATAGGAAGGTATGAAGTAACTGCTACTGTTCTAACAGTAAGAAATGGACCTAGTACCAACTACTATTGGAAAAAATATTCAGAATTAACAAGTAATGCTCAAGCGCAAGTCTTAAGAAAATGTGGATATAAACCAAATGGTTTGTGTAAAGGAGTACAGTGTGATGTATCAGAAATTTCTGGAAACTGGGGTAGAATTCCATCTGGTTGGGTTTGTTTAGATTATTGTAAAAAGTTATAAACTAATAATCTCTAGTTATTAGAAAATTGTTAGTGCCTAGATAAAAAAATATTATTTAGTAACAATAAGAAATGATAAAATGATTAAAACTATTGTAAAATTTTGATAAAAATGATAAAATTTAGATGTGATTTTGCTAGAAGGAGTTTTAAGGCGTGAAAATAATTGAAATATGCAATGAATTAACAAAAGTTATTTCTCCAACAAGAATATATATGAATGAGAATATGAAAAAATATACAACTTTTAGAGTAGGTGGTAATGCTGACATTCTAATTAAAGTAAAGGATGTTAAAGAATTGATGCACAGTATAAAAGTGGCAGACAAGTATTACTTACCTGTTACAATTATTGGAAATGGAAGTAATATTCTAGTAAAAGATAGTGGCATAAGTGGCATAGTAATAAAAATAGAATTTGATAAAATAGAAATCGATAAGCAAGAAGAATATGCAATAGTAACTGTTGGAGCAGGAGTAAAACTAATGAAACTTGCTCAAGACCTGTTAAATAGTGGAATTTCTGGTTTTGAATTTGCATCTGGTATTCCTGGAACAATTGGTGGAGCTGTAAAAATGAATGCAGGGGCCTATGGAAAGGAAATGAAAGACATTATTGTTAGTACAAAATGTTTAGAGCTAAAAAAGGATAATAAACCAGTAAGAAAAAATAATATAGATGATATTGAAATAACAGAGCCTGGAAGCAATATAGATGAAAATAACATTGTTGAATTAAGTAATAAAGAGCAACAGTTTAGGTATAGAAATAGTGTGTTTAGTAATAAAAAATATATTGTTTTAGAAACGAAACTAAAGCTTTCATATGGAAATAAAGATGAAATTAAAGCAAAAATGGAAGAGTTTAACAAGCAAAGAAAAGAAAAACAGCCAGATTTGCCAAGCGCAGGAAGTACTTTTAAAAGAGGAGAGGACTTTATAACAGCAAAACTAATTGATGAATGTGGATTAAAAGGATATACAATAGGAGGAGCACAAGTATCAGAAAAACACGCAGGATTTATAGTAAATACTGGCAATGCTACAGCTCAAGACATTACTGATTTAATTGATTATGTAAAAAAAGTAGTATATGAAAAAACTGGAAAAAAGATAGAACTAGAAGTAGAAATACTAGGAGGATAAATAAGAAAAAGTAATAGTAAAACTATACAAATAATAAATAGCAAAAATTGCAATAAAAAAGAAAGGAGTGCACAATTTTATTAAAAAAATTTGTGCAAAATATTAAAATGAAAGGTTTCTTTAAATGGTTTAAATCAAATACAAAAATCAAGCGATGGATTTTACTTATAATAATTGGAATATTATTATGTTTATACGGAATGACAGAAGTGCTTACAAGCAAACAAATGGAATTTATAAATTTAGCTAAAATCGCAGGAGTGTTTGTTGTAGGTTTTATCTGTATTGTATATAGTATTATAGCAATTCAAAAAAGAACTTTAGAAATATTAGTAGAAAATTCAGATAAGAGAGCAAATGATGAAACATCAAATTTAAAAACTTTAATTTTTAATAAAAAAGTATATAATCAAGGTCCAAAAGTTGTAGCTATAGGTGGAGGTGCTGGCTTAAATTCAGTACTAAAAGGGTTAAAAAATTATACAGATAATATTACAGCAATTGTTACAGTATCTGATTATGGAGAGCCAAAAACAGAATCAAGAAAAATGCTAGACACATTACCTTTAGATGATGTAAAAGGAAGTATTATAGCTCTATCTAGTGATGAAGAGGCAATGGAAAAGCTAATGAATTTTAAGTTTAACTCTGGAAGACTTGCTAATTTGTCTTTTAGTGATATGTACTTCCTTGCAATGAATACGTTATATAATGATTTTACAGAATCTGTAAAAGAGTCACAAAATATATTTAATATGACTGGAAAAGTTCTTCCTGTAACATTAGAAGAAATAAAAATATGTGCAGAACTTGAAGATGGAACTGTAATAGAAAGTAAAGACAAAATACCAGAACTAATAAATGACACAACAAGTAGAATTAGTAGAATTTTTATAACACCATCAAATTGCAGACCAGCACCAGGTGTAATAGAGGCAATTATGGAAGCTGATGCAATAGTTATAGGACCTGGTAGCTTATATACAAATGTAATTCCAAATTTATTAGTTAAAGGTGTTGCAAAAGCAATAAAAGATTCTAAAGCATTTAAAATATATGTAAGTAATTTAATGACAGAGCCAGGTCAAACCGATAATTATACATTGTCAGAACACATAAAAGCAATTAACGAACACGTTGGAAAGGGTGTAATTCAATATTGTATATATGATACTGGTGAAATAATGCCAGAATATATTAGAAAATACAATATGGAAGGTGCTGAATTGGTAGAACAAGATGTTTCTAAAGTAAAAGTCGAAGGAGTATCTTTAATCCAAAGAAATTTATCACATATAGAAAACGGAAAAATACGTCATAATCCAGATGCAATTGCAGCTTCAATAATTCAACTAATTTGTGACGATTTGAAATTTAATAATATGGAAAACAATGCTCAATATATGATGTTAAACAAAAAATTAAAAAGTAGCAAAAAGTCATTAAAAAAGCAAACAAAAGATAATAAAAAGAATGTAAAAAGCCAAAAAGGTAAAAGAAGTAAAACAGGTAAAAGCAAATTCTTTGATAAATACAGTGAACGAATTAAATCTATACGAGAATCTGAAATGAAACAAGAAGAAAGACAAAAACAATTGCAAAAGAAAAAATAGGCAATATATTATAATACTCAAAAGAAAATAAAAATAATATTGGAGGAAACAAATGAAGTATGAAAATGAAAGCCTATCATTGGAAAATGGGTTAGATAAGGAATGGATAATAACTAATGGAATTGGTGGATATAGTAGTTCTACAATAATAGGTGCAAATACTAGAAAATATCACGGATTACTAGTTGCACCTCTTATGCCACCAGGAAATAGGCAGTTAATATTGTCTAAAGTAGATGAGGCTCTTGAAATAGAAGGAAAAACATATAATTTATACACTAATGTATGCAAAAATAATATATCTGATGGATATAAATACTTAAAAAAATTTGAAAAAGAGTATATACCAATTTTTACGTTCCAAGTACAAGATACAACAATAAAGAAATTTATTTGTTTGGAACACGGTAAAAACACTGTCGGAATATACTATTATATAAAAAATGGAGAAAAAGCTTCAAAATTAACACTTGCACCAATCGTTAACTTTAGAGGTTTTCATACTACTAATACAAGTGAAAATTTTGATATTAAGCAAGAAATAGAAAACAACAAGGTAAAAATAATTATAGACAATAATTCACAATATCCAATATATACATATATATCAGAAGGAAGATATATTAAACACAATTACGATATTTTCCGTAATATGTATTATATAGAAGAAGAAAAACGTGGACAAGGTGCATTAGAAAACCACGTAGTTCCAGGAGTGTATGAAATAGATATAGAGCCAGAAGAGGAAAAATACATTACTTTTGTATGCTCACTAGAACAAAATATAGAAGAAATAAATGCAAAAGATTTAATAAACAAAGAAATTGTAAGACTAAGTACACTTATATATAACACAGATTTGTTAGATGAAAAGAAAAAAGAGTCAAAAGATGAAAATTACATAAACTTAGTGAAAAACTTTGTCATAGCTACTGATAATTTTGTTGTATATAGGCCATCATTTGCATTATATACTCTTATAGCTGGTTATCCTTGGTTCCTAGATTGGGGAAGGGATACTCTAATTTCTTTTGAAGGAGTGTTACTAAAAACAAGAAGATTTTCAGAAGCAAAAGAGGTACTTCTTACTTGTATAAGAGATGTAAAATATGGTTTAGTGCCAAATGGATACTCTGGATATGACTCTAGACCACTATATAATAGTGTTGATGCTTCACTTCTACTATTTGAAGAGGTAAAAAAATTCTTAAAATATACAAATGAATATGAGTGGATAAGAGAAAATATATATCCAACTTTGGTAAAAATAATGAATGCATATCAAACAAGAATAGATATAGATGGCAATAATATATTTATGGATGAAGATTCACTAATTTCTTCTGGAACAGAAAATATACAAAATACTTGGATGGATGCTAAAATAGGTGACTTTGTAGTAACTCCACGAAACGGAAAAGCAGTAGAAGTAAACAGTTTGTGGTATAATGCACTAAAAATAATGGAAGAGTTAACCATATTATTAAGAGGAAAAGCAGAAGCTAAAAGATATGGAGAACTTGCTAAAAAATGTAAAAAGAGCTTTAATGAAAAGTTTTATAATAAAAGAAGAAAATCTTTATATGATGTTTTAGGAGACACAAAAATAAGACCAAATCAGCTATTTGCTTTGTCACTGTCATATCCTGTAATAGATGTAAATAGTGATGTCGCAAAAGAAATATTAGACACTGTAGAAAAGAAGCTGTTAACGCCTTATGGATTGCGTACCTTAGCAAAGGGAGAGCCTGGATACAGGGAAAGATACGAAGGAGATATGATAAAAAGAGATATGAGCTACCATCAAGGAGTTATTTGGCCTTGGCTTTTAGGTTTATATTATGATACTTTAAGAAATATGTATAAAGCAGAAAAAAATAAGCAAGAGAAGAAAAAATTAGAAGCAAAAATTCTTGAGTTTAAAGCCAAAACGAAAGAAACGTTTATAAAAGAAATGACCACGGGAAAATCAGTAGGAAGTATTTGTGAATTATATGATACAGATAATAAAAAATATAGACCACAAGGTACTATTGCACAAGCTTGGAGTGTAGGCGAAATATTTAGGATTATAATATAATAAATTTGTTAGTTTAGGAGTGGCTTATGTATTTTTTATTTTTATCTCCGTCCCCCAACATCGCACAAACCGTAAAAACAAAGTTTAACAGTTTGTAAGCTTGTCGGTCCCCACCTTAAGACTTCTATAAAAATAAAAAATACATAAGCCACTCCATAAATAAACAAATTAGACAGGAGCAAAAGAAAAATGAGAATTTTAGGAATTGACCCGGGTTTTGCAATAACTCGGATATAGCATAATTGATTACATAGGAAATAAATTTAAGCTAATTACCTCGGGAGCAGTTCTTACAGAGGCAAAGCAATCATTTCCGCTAAGATTATTAAAATTAAACAATGACCTAGAAAATATAATAGATGAGTATAAACCAGATGCAATATCTGTAGAGGAATTATTTTTTAATAATAATGCAAAAACAGCTATAAATGTTGCACAAGCTAGAGGGGTAATATTGGTAGTAGGATGCAAAAAAAATGTGCCTACATATGAATATACTCCACTTCAAATAAAGCAATCTGTTGTTGGATATGGTAGGGCAGATAAGATCCAGGTTCAAAAAATGGTAAAAACTATTTTAGGTGTAGACAAGCTTCCTAAGCTAGATGATACAACGGACAGTATGGCAGCAGCAATATGCCACGCACATTCAGCAAAATTTGCACTAAAATTATAATTCTTTTCAGCAAAAGGGGACGGGCTTGTTTTGCTGAAATAGTATTATTTTAGACTACATAGTAAGTATATATTTTTTAATTTCGTCTTCGGCCCCCCAACATCGTACAAACTGTACAAACTTCGCTAACGCTTAGTTTAACAGTTTGTACACTTGTTGGTCCCCACCTTAAGCACTACGACTAAATTAAAAAATATATACTTACTATAAATTTAATCAAATTTCAGCAAAACAAGCCTGTCCCCTTTTGCTGAAAAGGAGGTAAAATAATGTCTGTTAAACTGTTTTTTGGAGAAGAAACCTATTTAAAAGAAACAAAAGTGAAGAAAATAAAAAAAAAGTTTGGAAGTTTAGTAAATGGTATTAACTTTATACAAATAGACGAAAACAATGTTAAAGAAATTATTTCAGACATTGAGACACCCTGCTTTCGGATATGAAAAAAAACTGATAATTGCCAAAAATACAGGCTTATTTAAAAAAGAAAAAAAGACTGCTAAAGGACCAGAAGCAGAGCTTATTAAATTGTCTAATAAAATTGCAGACTATATAAATGAAAATATAGATTTGATAGATTCTGCTGTAGAACTAATATTTGTAGAAGAAACTGCGGAAAAAAACGAATTGTATAAAGCTATAGAAAAAAACGGCACAGTTATAGAGTTTGCTGAGTTAAAATTACCAGAGCTTATTCAAAATATACAAAAAATATGCACTGCATATAAAGTTAAAATAGATAATAGTACTGCAAAATATTTTATTGAAAATTGCGGAACAAATATGCAAGATTTAATAAATGAAGTTAGAAAACTAATTGAATATGTAGGCGAAAACGGAGTAATTACTAATAAAGAAGTAGACCTTTTGTGTATTAAGCAAATAGATAGTGTTATATTTGATTTAACAGATAACTTAGGTAAAAAAGACATTGCAAAGGCAATGCAAGTTTTAAAGGAACTTGTATATGAAAAAGAACCTATACAAAAAATACTAATTACTTTGTACAATCATTTTAAAAAATTGTATATAGTTAAAATTGCAGAAAAATATAGAAAAGACTTAGCAACATCAATGAAGCTAAAACCAAATCAAATGTTTTTAGTTACCAAATATAAAGCACAGGCAAGATACTTTACAGAGGCAGAAATACGAAAAATAATGGAAGAGTTTATAAATTTAGATGCTAATTATAAAATTGGCTTAATAGATATAGATATTGGCTTAGAAGCTGTGCTTTGTAGATATTGCTCATAACAAAATAAAAAGTGGTGCTCGAATTACGAGCACCACTTAAATCGTTTTTTAAGGAACTAAACAAATGGATTATTGGGTTCCTTGTGCTGAACAGAATCCAGTGAGCAACACTTTGGAGGATTAATAATAACTATGTATCTTGTCCTCTTAGGTGTTCTAACAGACGTCCACGGGTAGTTATATTTTTTTGCAAGCTGAATGGCATCCTTTCTTGTCCTAAAAACCCTTGCATTTTTCGAGTTACGAACCAAATCTATAAAGCTGGAATCCTTCTGATTTAAAATTTCGTTAAATTTTGCTGAGTCGATTTCCAGGCCATAACCATCAATGTATGTAATGGACGGGTTCCTGGGATCTACCCAAATCATTGATTCGTGCTTATAGGTTGTATCTTCAATTACGAACATAAAGGGATTTTTCTCGTCATATGCTACCTTCCGGTAAGTCATAAGGCCAGTCTTCTTAAGTCCATACTTTTCAATCATATAACAATTCCTCCTCAACTGTTGTTATAGATTTTTAGTTACAAAACGAATACATATATTATACTACTATTTGTGCGTACGGTCAATGTTTGGTGCAAGTTGCTAAAACGGTTTTAAAATTATGTTACTATTCACAGCCCATACTAATACAAAGAAGGAGTATATATTTTTTTATTTTTATTGGAGTGCTTAAGGTGGGGACCGACAAGTTTACAAAATGTTATGCGAAAATGTAATTGAGCATTTACAGTTTGTACGATGTTGGGGGCCGGAAATAAAAATAAAAAAATATATACTCCTTCTTTAAAACAATAAGTGGTGAATAGTAACATAATTATATTTTATATTATAATGAATAATAACTAAAAAAATGTGAAAGATATAACTATAAAATAAAAAAAGAGGAAAAAATATGTTAATAATTTTTATAAGATCAATTTTGCTCTACATAATAGTTCTTGTTGTTATGAGACTAATGGGAAAAAGAGAAATAGGGCAATTACAGCCATTTGAACTTGCAATATCAATAATGATAGCAGACTTAGCATCTACTCCAATGGCAGATACAGGAATACCAATAACAAATGGAATAATACCAATACTTGCTTTGCTTGTTATGCATTTAGTAATATCTATACTAAATATGAAAAGTATGAAAGCAAGGCAAATATTGTGTGGAAAGCCATCAATACTAATATATAGAGGAAGAATAGATGAAAAAATGCTAAAAAAAGAAAGATTTACTATAAATGAATTAGAAGAAAGACTTAGAGGAAACAACATTGTAAATATAGGAGATGTAGAATATGCAATATTAGAAACAAGTGGTCAAATTACAGTAATACAAAAGCCAAACAAGCGAAATACAATACCAGAGGACTTTGGAATACAACCGGAATATGAGGGAATATCATATGACCTTGTTGTGGATGGAAAAGTTATGTACGAAAATTTAAAAATATTAGAAAAGGATTATAATTGGTTAAAAAAACAAGTAAACAAATTTGGAATATTGCCAGAACAGGCTTTACTTGTAACAATTGATGGAAAGGGAAATTTCTTCTGTCAGGAAAAAAAATGAAATGTTGAGGTGAGACATTTTTCAGGTAAAATGTCAAGGCTGAAGTCGGATTGTTTTCCGATGCTTTTGTCCAGCTTTAGGACAAACTCTTTTTAGTTTAGTAGATTGGAGGCAAAGGTATTGAAAAAAGAGCTGGTTATATGTATATTTATAATAGCACTTATAATAATTACTAATATAATCGCACAAAATAATACAAAGTATAGTGTAAGCAAAATGAGCGAGAGGCTAGATGTGGTTTCACAAATTGTTACTGATGAGCTAAATATACAAAGTGAAAATAACAAGAAAAATGTCGAAAAATTGGAAAAAAATAATATAAAACGAGAAATCGATAATTTAGAAAATACTTGGAATGAGTTGCAAGAAAAATTAGCATATTATATAGAACACGATGAATTAGAAAAGGTTGAAACACAAATATATGCGATAAAAGGATTTTATGAAATTGAACAATATGAAGAAATATTACCAGAAGCAGAAAAGTGTAGTTTTATTCTAAAGCATATTGAAGAAAAGACGAAACTTAGTGTAAAAAATATTTTTTAATTTTGACCAAAAAACAAATTTGGTTCCTGGGTAAAGAAAAACACCGAAAACACCGAATCTGCAAAAATTTTACCTTACCCCTTGCAATCATTAGAAATATATGGTAGAATAATTATTGTTACTAAAAGAGAAAATAGGAAGGAATTGGTTCTAATGGTAGAAATTATAAGAAATATAGTATTAGTTATATATGTTTTAGTATGTATTGTATTGATAGTACTTGCAACAATACAAGCAAAAGATACAAGTGGAGCTTCACAAACAATTACAGGAGCTGCTGCAAATAACTTCTATGAGCAAAACAAGGGTAGAACAAGAGAAGGTAAACTAAAAAGAGCAACAATTATTTCAGGAGTTTTATTTGCTGTACTTGCAATAGCTTTATCAATTTTATTTGTAATGTAAGGTATAAAATATAGATATTATAGAACATATATAGTAAAAATATATGTTCTTTTTCTTTTAAAGAAAAACTTGTAGCATAATAAGAAAGGAGTGAAGCTTTAGATGGCAAAAAATAAGAAAAAGCAACAAGAAAAAATATATAAAAAAATGAAAAGTAAAAAAGAATTGTTAAACAAAAAAAATAAAGAAATAGCAAAATTAAAGAAGAGGCTTAATCAAATAGAGGAAGAATTGAAAGATATAAAAAGCGAAGAAGTAAATAACAAAAAAACAAAGAATGCAAAAGTGGACCTAAAAAAACAAAAAATAAAAGAAGATAGTAAAATTTTTGAACTAGAAAAAAATACAATAGTAGGAACATACCAAAAAAGTAGAAATTTTGGTTTTGTTGTACCTGATGATAAAAAGCTTGGCACAGACATATATATTGCCAAAAAGGACGCAATGAAAGCAAAAAACAATCAAAAGGTGGTTGTAGAGATTACAAAGCTTCCTAAGGCTAACAAAAGCGCAGAGGGCAAAATTATTGAAATTATTGGCTATATTGACCAAGCTGGTGTAGATATGCTTTCTCTAATTAAAGAGTATAATTTGCCTTACGAATTTCCAGAGCCAGTTATAAAAGAAGCAAAAAAAATTAGCCAAGAAATAGATGAAAAAGATATTGTAAATAGAAAAGATTTAAGAAATGAAGAAATCTTTACAATAGATGGAGAAGATGCAAAAGATTTAGATGATGCTGTAAATGTAAAAA
>CALXRZ010000041.1 GCA_944391015.1 uncultured Clostridia bacterium
CTAACCTCGAATCCTGCTCTTTCTCTTGAAAGTCCTCCAGGTCCTAATGCAGAGATTCTTCTTTTATGTGTAAGCTCTGAAAGTGGGTTTGTTTGATCCATAAATTGTGATAATTGCGAACTTCCAAAGAACTCTCTTATAGATGAAGATATTGGTTTTGTGTTTATTAAGGTTTGTGGTGTTACGACATCCAAGTCTTGGATAGTCATTCTTTCACGAACAACTCTTTCAAGTCTTGTTAAACCGATTCTGAATTGATTTTGTAATAACTCTCCAACACATCTAATACGTCTGTTTCCTAAGTGATCTATATCATCTATTACTCCTAGGCCGTGGTCTAGGTTTAACAAATAGCTTATTGATGCAATAATGTCTTCTGTTGTAATGTGTTTTGGAACTAACTCATCCATTCTCTCTTTTATAGTATCATGTAATTTATCTTCATCTGTGCTTTCTACTATTGATTTTAGGACTTCGTAGTTTACATACTCTTTAATGTGTAAATCGCTAAAATCTACATTTGGTAAGTATTTATGAATATTTACAGTACCATTACCTATAATTCTTACTTTTTTGTCATCTACTTTAACATCAACTACATTGATACCAGAATTTTGGATATTTTCTGCAGTTTCTTCTGAAATTACATTGTCTTTTTCTACAAGTACTTCACCTGTTTCTGGGTCAACTATGTCTTCAAAAGCAACTTTTCCTTCAATTCTTGATGCCAAGCTTAATTTTTTGTTAAATTTATATCTTCCTACTTTTGCTAGGTCATATCTTCTTGGATCAAAGAATAATCCATTAAATAGATTTCTAGCAGCATCTACTGTTGGAAGCTCTCCCGGTCTTAATTTTTTATATATTTCTATCAATGCTTCATCTTGTGTTTTTATTGGGTCCTTTTGAATTGAAGCTTCTATTTTTGCTTCTTCTCCAAATAGCTCTCTTATTTGCTCATCTGTAATTATGCCAATAGCACGAAGTAGTGATGTGACAGGTATTTTTCTTGTTCTATCAACTCTTGCCCAAAATACATCGTTTGCATCTGTTTCGTACTCTATCCAAGCACCTCTTAAAGGCATTACTGTTGATGTATAGATTTTCTTTCCTGTTTTATCATAAGCTGAGTCATAATAACAACCAGGTGAACGAACTAACTGGCTTACTACAACTCTTTCTGCACCATTGATAATAAAAGTACCACTATCTGTCATAAGTGGGAAGTCACCAAGATATATTTCTTGCTCTTTGATTTCACCTGTCTCACGATTGATTAGTCTTACTTTTACGTGCAATCTTGTTGAATATGTAGCATCTCTTTCTTTAGCTTCTTCTACTGTGTATTTTGTTTTGTCTTCCATATAGTAATCCAAAAATTCTAGAATTAAGTTTCCAGAATAATCAACTATTGGAGATATGTCTCTTAAGATTTCTCCTAGTCCTTCTTCTACGAACCAGTCGTATGAATCTTTTTGGACTTTGATAAGATTTGGCATTTCGATTGAATCGCCGATTTTAGCAAAAGTTTTACGAGAGCATTTCTCGTGCTTAATTTCTTTTACTTCCAAAAAAATCACCCCTAAAAAAGATTAAGCAGATTTAAAATATATATGATTTATAAAGAAGTCCTTCTTGTATATAGTATTATGTTTACGTTTTTATTGGTTTACTGCTCACTAAACCCTTATCCCCGTAAGAAATATTATATCAATTCCTCTTCTTTCTAAATTTACATAACAATGTAAAAAACGGCAATAAAAAGGCAGGTTGGCATTTTTTTATTTTTGCCAACTAACCTTCTTCTGTTTATTTGTTAATATTTATTTACTAAATTTAACTTTTTTATATTTATCACCCTTAGTTTTTATTTAAGAGTTATTTAAGTTTTACCTAGCCGAAACGATAAAACTCCTATGATATATTATTTTATAACATTTAAGGTATGCTTGTCAATGGTTTTGAGGAAGATTTTTGGAGAAAATATTTAGCGTAAATTTTTAGAACCTTGCACTATTTTTTGAGATAAACCTTTGTTGATTCCTGCGACATATTCTCTAACTCTATCCCTGCTCTTTGTAGTTGTGTTGCTTTATATTTACTATATTCTTTTCTATTGTAAGTAACTTTTTCATTCCCCAAGTATCTAATTGTTCTTGTGTATATGTCCTAACAGACTCTGGATGGTTCTGACATATTTACCTCTTTTCGTACATAGAAAAACACCAGCTTTTGCTGATGTTATAATTATTATTTTATAACCCTACCTTATCTACTCCATATTGAGCTTGTGAACTTGTAAAGCCTTCATACTCCAATTGATTTATCAGTTCGCTTCTAGAAAAAGACATATAATCCAAATAATCTTGAGCTTTTTTTGCCGCCTGTTCTTTCCAGTCAGCTCCACAATTATCTACTCCATATTTTGCTTCCGAAGAAGTAAAACCTTCATATTCTAATTGTTGTTCTAAACCTTTGTATGAAAACGCCATATAATCTAGATAATCTTTAGCTTTTTCTAATGCTTGTGCTTTCCAATTTGCTCCACAATTGTCTACTGCATATTTTGCTTCTTCTGATGAGTACCCTTCATACTCTAATTGTTCCTTAAGTCCTTCGTATGAAAAAGACATATAGTTTAAATATTGCTTTGCTGAAGAAAGAGCATTCTTTTTTCCTACTGATACAGTAGGTTTACTATTTTCTTTTTCTTGTTCCTCGTGTTTTTCTTTTTTAGCACTTTCTTCTGTTTTTTCTTTATCTGTAATGTTTTCGTCTTGTTTTATCTGTTCTTGTACTTTACTTTGGTTTTCTGTTTTTTCCGTATTTTTATTTTCTTTTTTTACATTTTGTTCATTGTTTATATTTGTTTCATTTGCAATAGTATTTATATTGTCAGTATTTTTTGCAAAATCATTATTTTCTAAAATGCTTTCTTGACCTGTTATATCATCAATCGCTTCTATCCTATTCTCTGATGTATTGTTGCTTGCTAATGAAGCAATAATATTCAATGTACTTTTAAGTTGTATTTTCGTAATAGTCATAACTAATATCAATAATATTGTTCCTCCAATAATAGCTAACCAAAACCACCATTTTTTGTAAATTGCTACTTTTTCTTTTTCCATATTACTTCCCCCTTTAACAAGGAGTATAATATATATTGTCAAAGATTGCAATACGTAAGTTATATTTTACCATATATATTTTTTGCATCATACTTATTTTTCTGCTATAATGTTATTGCTATGGAAAATATAGAAAGATATAAACACTTAAATAAATATTTAAAAGAAAAATTTGGAGAGCGCACCTTAAAAATATGTATCGATGGTGGTTTTACTTGCCCTAATAGAGATGGTAGTAAAGGAATTGGTGGTTGTATTTTTTGTAGTGAAAAAGGTTCCGGTGAACATATAAAAAATATAGAATTCGATTCAAATAATCTTTTTAACTATAATGAATCACCCCTGTTTATATGCAATAATTCTACTGTAAGTATTTCCGAACAGGTTAAGAGATATTTTAATAGTTACAAAGCCAAAAGAGCCAATAAATTTATTGCATACTTTCAGAACTTTACAAATACTTATGATACTTTGGAAAATTTGAAACTAAAATACGATTCAGCTTTAATTGATAATAGAATCGTAGGACTCGAAGTTGCTACTCGTCCAGACTGTATAACAGAGGACACTGCAAGGCTTTTAAAAAACTACACTAACAAGTATTATGTATGTGTTGAGCTGGGTCTTCAAACTGCTAATGAAAAAACTGGAAAATTTATAAATAGATGCTATACTAATGACGATTTTTCTAAAGCTATTACCGTATTAAATAAATATGGTATTGATGTTGTAGTTCACATTATGATAGGTCTACCTACTGAAGGCGATAAAAATATTGAAACTTTGCCAGATATTAAAAATACTGTAGATTTTTTAAATAAACATAATATACAAGGCTTAAAGATTCACTCTTGTTATATTGTAAAGAATACCAAGTTGGAAAAATTATATTATGATGGTAAATATCAGCCTATTACGCTTGAACAATATATAGAACAATGCGCATATGTAATAACTCATATAAATTCGAATATTGTTATTCATAGAATTTCTGGAGACGCACCAAAAGAATTATTAGTTGCACCAAGTTGGAATTCCCATAAAAAATGGGTTTTAAATGGATTGGATAAATATTTAAGAGAAAATGATTTATGGCAAGGAAAGTATTGGCACTAAATATGTTAGATATAAAAATTTTAACATTCAAATATATGGTTTATAATATTTTTACAATAATTTTATTAGTAATACATATGGTTAATAGATTTAATTGATTGCAAAATTCGTTTTTATTTTATATGTTTCAAAAAATTTTTTAAATTTTTTTAGTTATTCGACACGGTTCTACATATTTCGCATTAAATGTATGCTATAATCATATTAGTAGCAGATTATTATAGCATCTTTGTATTTCTCTTGATTATATTACATAATTTATTTCTTAGTAATCAAGACGAAAAATTTTATTCTAGAAAATGCCAATGTTATTATTTTTTCTATCATTGACATTTTCTTTTTTATTAGCTATTAAACTTACCAAATAGCTCCGATTACTTTAAAAAGAACTCTTTCCATTCTTTTTCTTTAAATCCAATTAGTATTCCATTATCGCTAATAAAAATTGGTCTCTTAACTAACATTCCATCGCTAGCTAATTGCTTTATTTTTTCTGCATCAGACATACTAGGAAGTTTATCTTTTAAATTTAGTTCCCTGTATTTTAGTCCACTAGTGTTGAACCAGCTTTTTATATCTTTATTACTCAATCTAATCCATTTTGACAATTCTTCTTCAGTAGGATTATTATCTATAATATGCCTATCTTCAAATTTTATATTATTTTCTTGTAACCATTTCTTTGCCTTTTGGCAAGTTGAACATTTTGGATATTCTATAAATAAATTTTGCATATAAATCTTCCCCCTATAATATTTTGATATTTAATATACTTCTTCTAAAACAAATCAAAAGCCTCTTTATCTGCACCTGCAAATTCATATTTATCTTTTTCATCTTTTGTTATCCATTTATAGTTTTCGTGTTCTAGCAATTCTATTTTCTCACTTAATAATTTTGCTTTGTAGAACAATAACTTGATACTTTTTTCAGGATAGTCATAAACATTTTCGCCTATGTACTCATTTACTTCTATATCAGCATTAAGCTCTTCTTTTATCTCTCTTTTCAATGCGTTTTCGTAGGATTCACCCTTTTCCACTTTTCCTCCTGGAAATTCCCACAATCCTCCTTGTGATTTACTAAAATTTCTTTGTGCTATTAAAAATTTATCATCTTTATAGATTATTCCTGCAACTACTTCTATCATTTTTCTACTCCTTTTTTATTATATTTTTTATATTAGCATAAATATCATTTTTTATCAATGTTACTAATAATTTGAGTATTTTACCATAATGAATTACAAACCATTGACAAAGGTTAATGTATAAGCTAAAATTCTTCAAGAAAGCTATTTACAAAGGAGGTCTTTTTTATGAAAGAAATTTATGAAAGAAGAAGTATAAGAAAATATACTGATAAAGAAATTAGCAATGAAAATGTAAAAAAATTATTAAAAGCAGGAATGAATGCACCTTCAGCACATAATAAAAAACCTTATGATATAGTCGTTGTAAAAAATAAAGAAACATTAAACAAATTGGCCGATACTTGCATATATTCTCATATGTTGAAAGAGGCGAATCTTGCACTTGTAATTTGCTCAAAAGCAGATAACCAAGATACTCCATATTGGCAATCCGATTGTGGTGCAGTTACGGAAAACATATTATTAGAAGCAACAAGTTTAGGAATTGGCTCTTGTTGGATTGGTGGATATCCAGATAAAGAAAAAACTGATAAAGTAAAAGAAATATTAAACATTCCAAATGAATATGAAGTTTTTTGCATAATATCTTTAGGTTATCCTAATGAAAATAGAAAACCAAATGATAATTATTACGAAGACAAAGTTCACTATGAAAAGTTTTAAAAGTCAAAAGAAAAGATGATTGATATATTACATATATCAGCCATCTTTTTTGTATTTGTATTTTTTACATTTGTTTTAAATTTTTTCAACATTTTATACTAACTTTTATTATTTTATCCCATTATTCCATTTGCAATTGGATAACCTATAAATGAAACTATTAAAATAATGACAATCATCATTAAAAATCCATATTTTAAAAGTTTAGTTGAATTAGTCCAACCAGACGAACCTGCTACTGCAACATAAGGCATAGCTGGTGGAGCAGCAGAACCTGTTGACGCAATAAGTCCTATTACTGCTGTGATTGCTGCTGCGCTTAAGGCTCCACCTGAAGCTAAAGCGACTGGAACAGCTATAGTTGGTACTAATTGAGCTGTAACCATATGAGAAGATAAATTTGATTGTAATCCAGCCCATAGAGCAAACAATAAAATTAGTAATGTTGTTGATAAGCCATTTGTAAGTGGTTCGATTGAATTTGACAAGAATGTAGTTAATCCAATTGAACTATTTGTCATTGCAGCACCAAGTGCAAGTGTTGCTGAAACCATTATAATACTTGGCCAAGAAACGCCTTTAACCATTGCTTCATTTAAGTTAATCAATGGTTTTTGTTGATATTTAAGAATTGATAATAATACAATACCAATTAGTGGTGGCATAGATGTACCAAATTTATCAATCCACGTAAATAGATTAGAAATCCAAGCAACTGAACTTGATTTTAGTAAACTTGGAAGAATCCATAAAGCAATAACTAAAATGAATACTACTAAGATTGTTTTTTCACCTCTAGTAGCTTTTGGAACTTCTTTTTTCATTTTATCAAATTCAGAAGATGTTAAATCCAATCCTTTTGTGTCAGGTCTCATAATAAATCTGAATACTAGCATCATAGCAATAAATATTATAACACCTGTTGGAATAGCAAATAACATATATTGTCCATAATTGATTGTAGCTCCCGTTAGACTTTGGAATACATTCATAGAAAGTACAGGGAATACGTGTGCAATTGGAGTCATTCCTGAAGATAAACTTGTGCAGAAAACTAATCCAATTGTAAGCATTGAAGCATATTTATCTCCTTTTTTTAGTCCTAAAATATTATAGATTTCCTCTAGTATAGGTAATATAACAAAATATAGAACTGATGGAGACATAAATAAACCTATAATAATAACTGCTGCAAAAAAGCAAAATGCAAATCTCCAAGGTGATTTTCTTGCAAATTTACTCGTTACAAATCCTAAAGCAATCTTTTTTACGTAACCTGTTTGTGAAAAAGCATACGTAAACATAAATGTAAATAATAAAAACGCAAATGTCTCATTACCAAATGATGTGGTAAGAGTATTTTTTATTCCTAATGATGGCACAAATGCAAGCATTGCTAGGCAAAGCAAACTTGGCCACCCAATACCTATTGTAATCCACAAAAATAGAATCCCAATAAATATACCCAAAACTTTCATTCCATCTGCACTTAGGCCAGATGGACTAGGAGCCATAAAGAATATGGCAATAATTAGAAAAGCAATGATTGTACAAATGAATTCTTTTTCATTTTTAGTCATAAGCTTTTTCTTTTCTTTGACTTCTCCCATTTTAACCTTCCTTTCTTTTAATAATTTGTATTTTATATAATTTAACGTTAATATCAAATTTTATAAACTTTTTATTTATCAATTAGTTAAACTTAAAATAATTATAATAAAGTTAAATTTGAAATTATATTTATAACATAATTAGATTAAAGCGCCTTGCTTTAATAATTCTTCTTGTACTTTCTTAACATCATAGTTTTCATTTTGTAAGGTTAATGCTGCTGCAACACCAGCTGCTTGTCCTGTTGCAAAGCCTGTTCCCATAACTCTGACAGAACCTAATGCTAAAGAGTCTGTAGAAATAGTTCTACCGGCAGCCCAAAGATTTTTAGCATCTCTAACTTTTAAACAACCAAGAGGTATTGAGAAATATTCATTGTCTGGAATATGTGTATATTTAATAGAAGTATTGCTCTTATGCATTTCTGGGCTCCAAGCACCTCTTGCAATACTGTCATCCGATTTAGGGGCAAGAATAATTTCTTCACCTTTTAACATTTTATCACCAATAATTCTTCTAGCCTCTCTAATACCTACAGCTGGTCCAGAACTTGATATAACCATATTTTGGAACCCATCTAAGTATTTTTGAAAAGCTTCAACATAAGAATGAACTTGTGATCTTAAGTCCATTTCAGTTTTTGTTAAGGTTTCTGCTGATAAATCAGGAACTATTGTACTTGGAATAGTACAATAACCATACGTATTAGTAGGAACTTTTATAATAAGACCTGTTTCTTTTCTTATAGGAATTCCAGCCTCTTTTGCTTTCTTTAATGCTGCTTCAATATCTGATTTTAAAATTTCCCTTGCTGGAATATTATCAATTCTAAAAGGTAAAGAAGATTGCTGAACATTTCCTTCATCATCTCCCCAATTGGTTTTTATACCTGCAAAATGTACTAAATTTGCATTTCCTGAGGCATCTACAAAAGCTTTAGCTTTTACTGTAAATGTACCCTCATCATCTGTACACTTAATCTTTTCTATTAAGCCATTATTATTATCTACTTCGTACATTTGCGCGTGTAGATAATACTCTACAGAACTTTCTTCTAGCATTTGATCCATTACTATTTTTATATGCTCTGGATTAAATGATATTGAGACATTTCCTGTAGATTTAGATGGTCTTGGATGAATGTTTGTTCCTAACTTTTCAAGTTTTTTTAGAACTTCATTTCCAATTCCCATAACAACTTGATCGTAGTTTTCTCCTCTTGTAAAGAAACCACAATATGCTGTTACTTGAGAGTTAGTAGCTTGTCCACCAAAATATGGATTTCTTTCGATTAAAACAGTTTTAGCACCTGTTCTAGAAGATGCTATTGCAGCTGCAATACCTGCTGCTCCGCCACCAACTACTGCGACATCACACTCAATGTTTCTGTTCATACTTATACTCCTCCTATCTTTTTTATTTAAACAGTTTTATTATATCACTTTTACTACTTTTTTAAATATTTATATATAATTTGTAATGTTCTTGTAATATTGTAATGTAATTGTAATATTTTGAGGATTCAATTTATTTATTTTTTCTTTTATTTTGATTATAACTTTTTCCTGTTTTATTTGCTAAATTTTATCAGGTTTTTAGATAATAATTTGTATTAAAGTTTATGTGTGAAATACCTTCGGGTTATGAGAGTATTATCAGCGATTTTTTAATTTTATTGAAAAGTTTAGTTTTTATTGAAATATAAGTGTTTGTAGCACTTTTCTTTTACTGAACTTTTGTGCGATTTCAGGGCATTTTTGTGTGCTTTTGTCCCCTTTCTGTCCCCAAGATTTTGAAAGTCTCGTTGCACAAAATGTTCAAATATACATTTGTAAATTTGGGACATTTTGAATTTTTTATAATTTGGAGGTTTATTTATGAATAATTTTAGAGAAGTTAATGATGATATTATTAAGGAATGGCTAGAATTTAGAGAGGAAACCGCATTTTGTGAGATGTCAGCTGTAGATAAAAAGTATTGTATTTATTTTGATGAATTGGCTGAAAAAATTTTGAATAATGTGCCAAAGCAAAATAAGAAATATGTTCAAAAGCAATTAGATCAACTTGATAAAAATTTTATGGACTATCTTTGCTACTGGAATGAGAAATATTATAGGAATGGTTTTGTGGATGGTTCTCAGTTAGTTATGGGATGTTTTGACAAATAACTCTGAAATAGTCAATAATACAATTGAGGAGATAGACAAACTATCTCCTCTCTCTCTTTATACTTTTATTTAATTACTTTCATATTTTCATCTAATACTTTTATCAATTTCCAAGAATATGTATTATCAGCTGGAAGATAACCATTAAAACTATTCCCATTTGCATATTTAATATATCCATAAGGTTTGCAATGCTCTCCATCAGGTTTAATTTCTATTGAATTAACAATGCACCAATTTCCAGTATTCCAACTATCTCTTATAATCATTATCTTTTTAAAATTGCTTTTTCTAGCCAAAGATAAAATAGTATCATATTCAATTTTATCACTCAAAAAATCACTTCCTTTTCTTCTAGATTTTATCCATACTATTAGCAATCATCATTTCTTTAATACTAATGTTAGATTCTTAGAGATGTTATCTGGACTAAAACCAAATTTTTTCCAAAACCAATTTCCATCCCCATCAGGTTGTAAAATAATATCTTTATCTTTGTATACTTCATTAACAATATAATTCTCTAAATATTTTCCAAATCCCTGATTACGATATGGCAAGTCTATCATAAAGTCAGAAATAAAAATAGTTTTAAAATCATTATCATATTTTTGATTTACATTATTCACATAGCATATTGCATGTAAGTCCTCATAAATTATTGCATATCCTATTATTTTATAGCTTCGAAAAAAAGATTTTTCTATTATCAAATATATCTTCTTTCCTTTTGAAATTGTTTGATTATTCAATGTATTCATGCATTTTGATCTATTATATTTTCTTATAAAACGCGAGTATTCAATTTTTGAATTATAGTCATATTTAATTATTTCCATATTGTTCTTCTCCCTCTTTTATTTTTATGTTTCTTAGATCAATAAATTTATTACTATATATAGCATTTTCATGTAATGAACCTTCTTGTTTGATATCTTTTGACTTGTTATATACTTCTTTTATAAATTTTTCTATTTCATCTAAATTTTCATCTTCAATATTAGATAATATCGAGTCAACTATTTCAAACGAACTTAATTTATTAAATGTATCTAGGTTTATTGAATATCCATATCCGCCCGTTCCAACAGAACCAGATATCATATCTGCCAAAAAAGCAAATATATTATTTTTATTAATATATTTCATTTGATTTTTACTTTCTTCACTATTTATAAAACTATAAATATTATATCTTGAATAGTTTTCATCGCTATACATATTTATATTTTTAGTGGTAACATTTGAAATTAGTTTTTCGTAGCTTTCATTTAGTTCGTTATATAATTTTTCATTATAATTTTGATTTAATGAGTTATTTTCCTTTTTTAGCCAATTAATTACTCCTCCTATAAAATACATATTTTTATAGTTATTCTCAATTATTGATTTTATTTTCTCTAATTCATTTTCTGATAGAGATTTCATTATTTCTGCACAAACAATTTCTAATCTGTCATTTGCATTTAATCCTAAAAATATAGATGTATTGTCCATATATTTTTGCGACGCTATCAATTCTGTTAAAATAATCACCTTATTCTCTTCAATATCTTTACAGTATAGTTCTAATGTTTCAATTACATATTTTTGTCCTATCCCCCTATATGTAAATAATATTTCTGACAATTTACTATGCATTAATTCTAAATCTTCACTATTATATATGTCAATACAATTACTATTATTCCATATAATGAACTCCTTTATCTTTGTATCAATTTTTATAAAATCATTTTCTTGTTTTATAAAATACAAGTCAAAAAATTTAGCATTATATATTCTTCTTTCAATCAAAGACTGGTTATATTTTTGTTTATCTTTTTCAATAATATATCCAGATTCATTTAAAAATTCAACTGTGTTTCGATATGTTCTATATGCTTTATCATATTTTTCTATGTTAGGAAATAATAAGCATAATATATCTTTATATTCTAAATTCTTATCTTTTTCAAATAATTTATCAAAATATTGGGTAGCTTTTTCATTATATTCCTTAGCACTATCTTTTAAATAGCCATATATTGCTGCATAATCTTCAGATACATAATATTTATAGTTCTTTCTTATATCGTTATACAGTGTTAAATTTTCATGTCTAATTAATTCCACTAAGAAATAATCTACCTTATTCAAATAATTATCGCCAAAGAAACAACAATTGCATATTGAATTTATTTTCCTTTTAAAAGATCTAAGATCTTTTATATTTTTATTAAATAAATTTATTGCTGTTTTGTATTTTTCTATTTCATTTTCATTAATTCCATAATGTATTAATAAATTTTTTAAGCAAGTGGTACAAATCTCATCAATATCTTCTTGATTAATTTCTGGTACAGCTAGGGGTAATTGTACTACCTTTTCCATATAGTCATAATTAATATGTAATTTATTATCAAATATATCTTTCATCTCTTTTTCATCATAACTCAAAACATATATAAATCGATCTATATTTAATATCGTTGAAATAGTTTTTAATATCACTAAAATGTTATTTTCATTTGTCCTTTCTAGATTATCTATAATAAATACAACTCGTTTATCATTTTTTTCTAAATACTCACCTAGCATTAGTTTAATTTTGTCTATTATTTTATAATCTAATGAAAATAGTCCTATATTTATGTCTGTTTTTTCTGAAACAATTGCTATGCAACTATTCACAAATCTTTTTACTTCTAATGTGCTAAAATTAATACCAATTGCTTTCATTATTTCATCAAACATGCCATAAATCAAGGCTTTATCATTACTGTACTTCCATGTTTCGAAATTATCAACAACTATAATATTTTCATTATTTAATTGCTTTTTTATTATATTTAATATGGTTGTTTTTCCTGAGCCCCATTGTCCTGTTAAAGAAATAATAAATCTTTCTTTATTTTTACAATAATTAATACTATTAAATAAGTCCCCTATAATTTTATTCCTTTTTAATAAATCATAATCTACATCTTTCTCTTCTAAGAAAATTAAGTCATTATTATTATCTAACTCATTTTTATATAGTTTTCTAATATCATATACATTAAATTGTCTTTCTTCTTTTATTTTTTTATCCATTATAAATAGTATTAAAAGTCTAATTATTATTATAAATACCACTATTAATTCTATTAATATGCACATAGTTAATTTAAAACTACTATATAAAATAAACCTGCTATAAAAAATATATAATGTTGTAGATATTAACTCTGATACTAGTATTAAATCCAAATAATTAAATATATTAATTTTTACTAAGCTTATAATCTTTTTATTTGCAATTAAAAATATTGTAATTATTATTAAAGCAATAATAATGTTTATTTCATATTCTTCTAATAATAACGTGGGTATATTAAACATATCTATTAATAATATAGTTTCAATTATTTCTCTTAATTTAAATATTTTAAAAAAAGCCAAATTTTTTTTCATTTAATTCCTCCCATATCAAAAGACAAGATAATAATCATTATCTTGTCAGACTGTTGACAAACCCCAGAAATTTTTTCTGGGGTTTAAACAAATAAGTATTAAAAATGTTATGTTTATTTTT
>CALXRZ010000042.1 GCA_944391015.1 uncultured Clostridia bacterium
CGAAAAATATTTACACTAAATTAACTTACTCTCTCATATTTACTTAAATCAGGTAATTTTACGTCATCTTCTGTTACGTTATTTATTTCTATATTAAATTCTGCTACAGTTCCATCGCTTGGCTCGTATTTAAGCACAAAGCCGGTTTCTTCATCAATTAGGTACTCTGTATTTTCTCCTGCTCTAATTTTTAAACAATTTCTTCCTTTATAATTCTCGTCTCCAAGATAAATCAAATCGTTTCCATATTTATTTAGTAAAGATTTTATATCTATAAAGTCTTTTTTGTATAAAAGGTCTTTTGTGGAAGCATTTAGTTTTGTCATTAAATAAGTATTCTTTTCTTTGTCTATTGTTACCTTAGACATTGCTTCTCCATCAATCCACGAATATGTACTATCGTTCTCTGTAACTATTATATTTCCTCTAACTTTTTTTGTTGTTTTTTGACCATTTTGAATATATTCATATGTATAGTTTGTGTAGTCGTATGCAGATAAAATCTTCTTTTTTATTTTCTCTGGTGTATAGTCTTTTTTTTCTGTTTTTATAATTTTTATTCCTAAAATTAGAGCTAACACTAGTATAATAGCAATGAGTGCCCAAATTCCTTTTTTCATAAATAATTCATTCCTCTCTTCTTTACAATTTAGGCCCGGCCCCTTTTGCAAATTTATAATTTTCTTCTTACATATTCATAAACTATTATTCCTGTTGCTACTGAAGCGTTTAAGCTCTCAGTTTTTCCAAGCATTGGTATTTTTACTTTTTCATCTGCTAAAGCTTGAACCTCTTTTGATACTCCATTTGCTTCATTTCCTATGACTATAGCTTTTTTATTATAGTCAACATTATATATGCTTTTTTTGGTATCTAACGCTGTTACCATCACTTTAAATTTATTATTTTTTATTTCTTTTAATGTATCTATTATGTTTTCTGATTCAATAATATTTAACCTAAATATTGCTCCCATTGTGGAACGAACTACTTTAGGGTTATATGGGTCTGCTACTCCTTGCGATAATATTATTTGATTTAAGTTTGCACTATCTACTGTTCTTAATATAGTTCCTAAATTTCCTGGATCTTGTATTCCATCTAGTACTACTATTATGTCTTGTGAGTAATCTATTTGATTTTGATTATTGCTCTTTTCTACAACCGCTATAATTCCTTGAGGAGTTTTTACATCTGTTATTAAATTAAAAACTTTTTCAGTTACATATATTACATCATATTTAGCAATTTCATACAATGTGTCTTTGTCTATTTCATTATCTAAACATTCTTCACAAATAACTATTTGCCTTATTTTTGTTTTTTCTGCAATCGCTTCTTTTACAAGTTTTATGCCTTCTATTATATAACTATTTTCTATGTCTCTGTATTTTTTTTCTTTTAAACTTCTTATTTTCTTTATTATTTCATTATCTTTACTAGAAATTACTTGCATTCTTTCAAAAACTCCTTTATTTTTTGTATTAGTCCATCTTCTGTAGTTTCTCCAACTTTTAATGTTACATAAGGCTCTACTCCTGCTGAGAATTTTATGTTATAACTGTATTTTTTAACTAGTTTATCCACTATTTCAGGATTATATTTGTTTTTATCAAAATAAAATACTACATTTTTTGATGTTGGTTTTGAGTTAGTACTAATCATTATGTTTTTCTTTTCTGATACTTTAATTACACCTGCTAATCTACATAGTTCTTTTATTCTTGCTACTTCTATTAAGTTTTCTAATTCTTTTGGCATTATACCATATCTATCTATTATTTCATCTATTACATTTTGTATATCCTCTTCTGTTCTACAAAGCGCAATATTTTGATATACTTCAATTTTTTGACTACTATTTTCTATATAGCTATCTGGTATATAGCTTGAAACATTTATGTCTATTTGTATTTCTGGGTCTTCATCTTTTTCACTTACTTCTATACCTTGCATTTCTTTTACAACTTGGTCTAATAAGTTACAGTAAGTGTCATATCCTACTTGCTCCATATGTCCGTGCTGTATTTCTCCGAGTAAACTTCCTGCTCCTCTTATTTCCAAATCTCTCATTGCAATTTTAAAGCCTGAACCAAACTCTGTAAATTCACGTATTGCTTTTAGCCTTTTGTCTGCTACTTCTGATAGTAGTTTGTCTCTTTTGTATGTTACATATGCATATGCTTGCTTATCACTTCTTCCAACTCTTCCTCTTATTTGATAAAGTTGTGCTAATCCAAGTCTATCTGCATTTTCTACTATTATAGTGTTCGCGTTTGGTATGTCTATTCCAGATTCCAATATTGTAGTACATACAAGTACGTTTATTTCTTGTTTTACAAACCTTTCCATTATGTCTTCAAGCTCTTTACCAGTCATTTTTCCGTGTGCAAACTCTACTTTTGCTTCTGGCACTAATTCTTGAATTTCCATCGCTTTTTTAGGAATATTTTCCACATTATTATATAAATAGAATACCTGTCCATTTCTTTCTAGTTCTTTAGTAATTGCCTCTTTTATAACCTCTGTATCATATTCTAGTACATAAGTTTGAACTGGTCTTCTGTTTTGTGGTGGCTCATAAATTACAGACATATCTCTTACACCTAAAATTGACATATGTAATGTTCTTGGTATTGGTGTTGCTGTCATTGTAAGTACATCTACACTTGCTTTTAGCTTTTTTATTTTTTCTTTGTCTTTTACACCAAAACGATGCTCTTCGTCTATAATAAGTAGCCCTAAGTCTTTAAAAATTACATCTTCGCTAAGAATTCTGTGAGTGCCTATAACTACATCCACATCTCCTAGTTTAAGTTTTTTTATGACTTCATTTTGTTCTTTTTTAGTTCTAAATCTATTTAGAAGCTCTACATTTACGCCAAAGTTTTCCATTCTTGCTTTGAAGCTTTCATATTGTTGGTTTGCAAGTACTGTAGTAGGCACTAAGTACGCTACTTGTTTATGGTCCATAACTGCCTTAAAAGCTGCCCTTATTGCTACTTCGGTTTTACCATAGCCAACATCTCCACAAAGCAATCTATCCATAGGACGTTGCTCTTCCATATCTTTTTTTACTTCGTCTATACACCTTAGTTGGTCATCTGTTTCTTGATATGGAAACTCATCTTCAAATTGCCTTTGCCAATCTGTATCCTTACTAAAAGCATAGCCTTTAATTTTTTGCCTTTTAGCATATAACTCAATTAAGTCTTTTGCGACCTCACGTAAATTTTTCTTTACTCTTGCTTTTGTATTGCTCCATTCTTTACTGCCTAATTTGTTAAGTGTTGGAGCAGTATCGCCTCCACCAATATACTTTCTTACATTATCTAAGTTATTAGTTGGTACATAAAGCATATCATTATTTTTGTACCTTATTTTAATATAATCCTTGGTAACGCCATCAGCTTCAATAGTATTTACTCCAACAAATTCTCCTATACCATTAGTTTTGTGTACAACAAAATCGCCCGGTTTTAAATCGGCAAATACAATTTTTTCTCCTTGCCTAAAAGTTGGACTCGCTTTTTTCTTTTTTATTTCTTCCCCAAAAGCCTCTGCCAAGCTTATAACTACCAAATTTGCATCATAAAACTCAAACCCAGAAGAAAGCCCTCCTTCTAAAATGGCACATTGGTGCCTGTCACTAAAGTGCCATTTGGCACTTTCTGGGACAGGTTTGTTCTTTCCATCTTTTTCATCTTTAGAGGCAGGGCTACAATTCATTCCTATTTCGTATTCCTTAAGCAGTTCCTTTACCTTATCTACAGACTCTTTTCCACCAGCTAAAATAAATATTTTTTTATTTTCTTTTTGCCATTTTTTTATATCGCTTATTAGTATTTCTATTTCAGATTTATAGAAATTTACTTGCCTATAGTTGAATTCAAATTTATTTACTGCCTTGCTATTGTTTTCTTCTAAATATATAGTTTGCTTTTCGTTATATAGGCTATTCCAATTTTCCCTGCTAAACTGGCTAACATTTAGTATTCCCTCTGGAACAAATCTTTCTTTTTCTACTAACGATTTTATTAAGTTATTATTCTCTATTAGTATGTTTTCTATTCTTTGATTTATTTTTGAATTTTCGTCTATACATAACAAAATATTTTTAGGTAAATAATCCAAAAATGAGCCTACTTTGTCGTAAAATTCATTAAAGTATTTGTCTATTTTACTAATGTATTCTCCATTTTGAATTGCTTCTATGTCTGATTGTACCTTTTCTTTTGCTTTGTCACTAATTTTTAAACTTTTTATTACATTTAGTTCCTCGGAATCACCTGGTAAATTTTCGGCTTTTATTTCATCAGAAGTGTTTATATATTTTTCTTTTATTCTATTGCAAATATTAGAAGCAATTTTTGAATATTCTGGTATTGCTTCCTTGTCTTTGTTATAGCTTAATATATATTCGTGAGCAGGATATATAGTTATTTTTTCAGTCATTTCTGTTGTTCTTTGAGACGATATGTTGAAATACCTTATAGAGTCTACTTCATCACCCCAGAACTCTATTCTTACACCTGTTTTTTCTGTAAGACCAATGTCTACAATTCCACCTCTAATGCTAAATTGACCTTTGTTTTCTACCAAGTCGCTTCGTTCATACCCCATAAGTAGCAAAATTTGTTTTAGGCTGTTTAGGTCTTTTTTTCCTGCATAGCCTGAATTTTCGAACACATTTCCTACTGTAAATGTAAGTATATTTCTATACAAAGCTTCCTTTGGAATCATACTTTGCATTATTGCTTCTATTGTGGTTACAACTATGTTTACTTCTTTGTTTATTATTTTGTTTAATACTTCAATTCGAGAGTATGGTAAGTCTTTACTTTCTGAAACATAGTCATATGAAGCAATTTCTCTTTTTCCAAAGTATTCTACTTTGTCAGTAAAAAACCTTAAATCTTTTACAAGATTTTTAGCTTGCAATTCATTATATGTTATAACGCAAATTGGTCTTTTACTTTCTTCTTTTATACCTGCAGTTATATGCGATTTTCCCACGAATACTAACCCCGATATATTTATCGGGGTTTTTTTCATTTCAATTTGTTCTATAATTTCTTTAAATTTGTCTAGTTCTCTTAAGTTTTGTATAATTTCATTTTTCATTTTATCACCTTTTATTTAATGCATAAAAACTATGCAGTAGTAGGTTACATTTTTGTGCTTTTGGCACAATTCTTATACAAACTATTTTGTAATTGAAATAATTTTATATTTTATAACACCAGCTGGAGCTTGAGCCTCTACTACTTGACCTTTTTTAGCACCCATAAGAGCTGCTCCGATTGGAGATTCGTTTGATATTTTGTTTTGGCTTAAATCAACTTCTGTTGAGCCAACTATTGTGTATGATTCTTCTTCATTAAATTCCATATCTAAAACTTTAACTGTATTTCCTACTTGAACAGTTTTAGTATCTATTTCAGATTCATCTATAATTTTAGCATATCTAAGCTTGTTCTCAAGCTCTGCTATTTTGGACTCGTTTGCAGCTTGAGCATTTTTTGCTTCATCATATTCTGAATTTTCTGATAAATCTCCAAATCCTAAAGCTATTTTTATTCTCTCTGCAATTTCTGCTCTTTTTTCTGTTGTTAAATACTCTAGTTCTTTTTCTAAGTTATCATAACCTTCTTGAGTTAATAATACTTCTTTTTCTGTATCCAATTTGTCTCCCTCCTTTTTGTAAAAGAAAATCGTTGTTTAACTTTTACATATTTACCCTTTATATAAAAAGGGTTATATGCACTTAATGTAATAGGAAAAAACCTATTACATTAAATTTACTCTAAACAACAGTTTATATATTAAACTAATTTTCGCATTTTGTCAAGATTTAATTCGTGATTTTTCTGTAACTCTTCGTCCGAAATAACACCATTATTTCCTATAAGTTCGATAATTTTTATATCATCTTTGCTTATTCTTTCATATACTTCTTCTAGTTTTAATTTTTGCATACCACTACATAAAATTATGCTTTCATATAGTTTTACTAAATCAAAGTCAGTTTCTAAATTACCAATTTGCTCAAACTTTTCCACATATTCATCTGGACAAGATATATTAAAATAGTTTATGTTTATTCCATCAAAACTAGGATTGTCGTATTTTACATTTTCTTGTAAGTTTATTATAATGCTATTTCTATTTATCACATATTTTTCTAGTTCTTCCTTATTCAAATTTACATTTATTATGTATTTTGCTCGTTTTAATGCTTTTTTCTTATTGTTTGAAACAGCTATTAAAATTCCGTCATTTTCTAGTAGATTATCTTGTACATTTTTTAATCTTTCTATGTCGTTTGTTACTATATTAGTAGTTTTAAAGCTTTGTATAAATCTTTTTAAAAAGTTTAGGTCAAGCCCTTGACTCTTTTTAAAAACAATATAAATATCTTCCTGCTTCATTGTTGTATTTTGCTTATTTAAAATATATTTTACTATTTCAAAGTCCATATATTGCATAAGTTTTTTACCATTAAGTACATTTATTTTTTTCTTACTTAATAATAAACAAATTTCGTCTTTAAAACTATTATCTAATTCTTTAGAAAATACTAATGTATCAATGTTTAGTTTTTCAATGTACTTAGCCAATATTTTGATTTTATTTTTATTAGATATGGCTATTATATAATTATTGTCAAACTTTTTTATTTCTATTCCTAATATTTTTTGAAAAAAGCCACTTTCAATTTTTTCTTGTTTTATATAACCTACTATCATAAAGGCCTCCATTTGTTAAAAATTTACTATTATAATGAAAGCTTTTCGCATTTTGTGATTACCTAAATGAACAAGCCTCACTAAAATATACTTGTCTTAATTATATTTTAGTGAGGTACTTTTTATGACTTATTGTCATTAAAAGAGGTAGTAGGTATTTTTATTCTTTATGATGTAGTCCTTAAGGTGGGGACCAACAAGTATACAAACTGTTAAACGAACGATAGTGAGTTTTATACAGTTTGTACGATGTTGGGGGGCGAAATCATAAAGAATAAAAATACCTACTACCTCTTTTCACTATAATAAATTATAATAGAATTTACTCAACTCCCAAAGCTTCTGATATAACAGGCCAAATGCTATCTGGCTCCCTATCTTTTGTCCAGTATGCTGCTCCTGCCAAGTTATATTCGCTTACAAGTGATAGTTTTGCTTTTATTGACTCTGCATCTTCTATCCACATTTTATTTGTTATTCCATCTTCTACAAATTCAACATAATACTGCTTTAAATTATCATCCCAAGTTCTAGTCACGTTTTCTGGAATTACCTCTTCTATGTCTTCCATATCCACTGTATAGCACTCTAAATTGCCACTATTTTCTTCCCATAGTCTTGTGTAAAAAGGTATTCCTAATATTATCTTTTCTGGTTTTACTGCTTCTTGGCCAATAAACTTTTCTATATTTGCCTTAACCCAGTCGTAGCCAGCATTTGTGCCTGGCTTTGTTGAAGATGTACCGTATTGGTCATATGCCATAAACACTATATAATCAGCAACTTCTCCTATTAAATTTCTGTCGAAGCATAGCGACCATTCTTCGCTACCATCTGGTGCAGTAACATCTACAGATAGCACTACTCCTAATTCGTTTAACCTAGGCTTAAGTTCTATTATAAACCTAGAAAATAAGTCTTTGTCTTCATCGTGCATATATTCAAAATCTATATTTATTCCGTCTAAATTATATTGTACTACTAAACTAACTATGTTTTCTATTAAATCCTGTCTTAATTTATAGTCTCGCATTATTTCTGCTGTAGTTTCTATGTATGAATTGTTAGATACGCTAGGCCATACAAGGTATCCACTGGAGTGTGCCCAGTTAATATACTGTTTTCCGGCATCTCCTGCATTATCGTAAATTTTGCCTTTTCCCTCGTCAACTAGTGTAAAAAATGTTGGACTTACAACATTTACCCCCTGTATATCTTCCCCACTTCTATCTGGTGCTGAATAATATTCTGAATAGTAATCCCATACCATACTTATATTTCCTTCTATTTGCTTTTTCTTTTCTATGGTTTCTCTAACTACTAATTCATTTGTTACAGTTTTTTCCTTTACATATCCAATTTTTCCAGTATCCGTCCTTATTTCTATCCAGCCGTCAACCACATTGTTTTTTCCATTGTCGTTTTGCACTACTGTTACCTTTTCTGCTTCTTCTATTGTGTCTACTGTTCTAGCAAATGCTGTTGGATATGCTTTTACTTTGTTGTCTTTTGTGCTATAAGCTAGTACATATCTTCTATCTTTAGAGTCTACAGTTATTGTATTTGTAGCTTCTATATATGATATTTCTACATTATATGTATCTTTTAAACTTGAAAAAGGTATATAGTATGTGTCGCCTTGCTGTATTATAGTACCTGAGGTTTCTATACTAGTTCCGTTGTTTACCATAGTATTTTCGCCCACAACCATACTTGTAACTTGATTTTCAGAGGTAGTAATTATTTGATTATATTTTTCATCATAATATATGTGTGGATCAAAGAAGTTTTTTACATCTTCCATAGCTACATATATTACTCCATTTTCTATAATTATATCTTTTTTTAAATCAGCGGTTACATTGCTATTGTTTATTACTAGGTTTGTTTTGTCACTTATTTCTGTATTCACATAGTTTGGTGCATATTTTAAAATTAAAAATGCTAGCCACACCAAAATTGCCACCACAATTAGTTTATATAACACTTTTTTCTTTGTTTTTTCTTGTACTCTTTTTGCTTTTCTCGACATATTTTTCTCCTATTTTTAGTTTTTGAATCACTATATCATAAAAAGAATATTTGTGCAATATTTTTAATACTCCTAGCGTAATTTTAAATTTTTTTTAATTTTCTATTGATTTTTATATTTTTTTTAGTATAATTAACTTGTCGAGATTTTGTATTAAGTTATATATATAATAGTTGTGCCTAATGTGGAGAGGGCACTTTTTTTGTGCCCCACACTTTTATAAAAGGAGGTAGTTTATGAGTAAGCTTTATTCAAAATACCTAGAACTTAAAAAGAATAATCCCAATAAAATTTATTTATTTAAGTCTGGAATTTTTCTTTTGGCAATAGACGAAGACGCAACTAAATTATCTGATGAACTTAATTTAAAAGTTACAAATTTAAGTCCCGATGTTTTAAAATGTGGTTTTCCAGTATCCAGGCAAGAACATTATTTTAGGGTACTAGAAGCTAAACACATTTCTTTTACTATAATAGACGATACTTACGGTGTTGTAGAAAACTACTCTGATTATATGAATAATGTTAAGCTAAAAAAAATAATAGATGAAATAATAAATATTAACTTTGATAATATTACCTTTAAAGAAGCATATGAAATATTATTAAGTACAAGTAATTTATTAAAAGAAATTTATAAATAAAGTTAGGAGAATAAAATGCACGAATCAAGAGAAACACTTGTAATATATCAAAGGTATTTAGATTTGATATATTATACCAATAATTTATGTATAAAATATCCAAAGTCAGAAAAGCTTGCACTTGCTAGTGAAACTAAGCAAGCAATGTATTTAGGTTTAAGGCATTTAATGTATGCTTTTAAGGAGTTTAACAAAAAGAATAAATTAGAACACTTAAATGATTTAGATGTAGAACTTAATCTTCAAAAAGTTTTTGTTAGGTTAGCATATAAATATCAATATATTTCTAAGCAAAATTATGAAACTTGGTGTACCAAAATAACTGATATTTGCAATATGTTAGGAGGTTGGATTAAGTCTTGTCTCGCACGATAAAAAATTGTTTTTATAAAAATCTTACTTTTGAAAAGTTACTTAATGCGCATTTAAGAGCAAGGGACCAAAAAACTTCCAAAAAAGAACTTATTTTATTTGAAATGAATTTGGAAAATAATATAGTTAATTTGCTAAATCAGTTAAAAACCGGTAGGTACAGGATTGGAAAATATAGAACTTTTTATGTAACAGAACCCAAGCTTAGAAAAATACAAGCGCTTCCCTATGTAGACAGAATTGTGCATCAATGGTATGTTGAAGAATTTATTAAGCCCTATATAGTACCTAAGTTTATAAAGGATACTTTTGCTTGCATTGTAGGTAGAGGCACTCACAAGGCTGTTGAAACTATTCAGCACTATATGCAAATTTATCAAAGAAATGTTGGAAGTTACTGGATTTTAAAATGCGATATCAGAAAATATTTTTATAGTATAAATCCTCAAATTTTATTTAATATTCTAAAAAGGCAAATATCGGATAAAAAGTTATTAGATTTTACCTATCATTTAATAAATGATAGACGCGAAGAACCTCTTGGAATACCAATAGGTAACTATACTTCTCAATTTTTTGCCAATATTTATCTCAACGAATTAGATCAATATATTAAGCATATTCTTAAAGTTAAATACTATGTTAGATATATGGATGATTTTATTTTATTATTGCCAGATAAGAATACCTGTAAGGAATATAAAGCGAAAATTGAAGCTTTTTTGAAAGAAAATTTAGAACTTGAACTTAATCATAAGTCCAGATACTATCCTTGCAATCAAGGAGTAAATTTTTGTGGTTTTCGTATATGGCCTACTCATAGATTACTTCGTAAACATTGTAAAACTAAAATAAAGAGGCACGTTAATAAATGGAACAAATTATGGAATGAGGGCAAACTTGATTTTACAATTGCTATGCCATCTTTACAGTCGTGGATGGGACACGCAGGCCATTGTAATAGTTATAATTTTAAGACTAAGATTCTTAAAAAATCAGAGTTTATATATGATGAACAAAAAGATTATGGTGTAGCTTTATCGGATATTGGATATGATGAAAATTTTAAGTCATATATAGCTTCTGAAGAAGAAATAAAGCAGCAAGAGCTATCCAATTTTTAAAAATTTCACTGTAAACATAATATATTGTTAAAACCCCCAGAATAACTTTCTGAGGGTTTATAACATATAGCTGTCGATGCTGTTATGACGACTATTTGAATGGTTTAATTAAAGATTTTAGAATTCTTTATATTTTTTTACATATTAAAAAATATTACTAACGCTCCTATTATTGCTAGAATGAAGCCTAGTATTTTTAGCCCTAAGGCACCTTGGTTTTGGTCTCCAAACCCAAATATTCTACGCGTTATAGTTCGTGCATCATATACCATTATAACACCTAAGATTACTAATAATAGTGCTATCAATTTTATAACTTGTCCCAAAGTAGTTCCTCCTTTTGCCTAAACAATTTTATATTGTTTTAGTCGCTAAAGTATTACATATATGAATTAAAAAAACTCTACAGTGTATTTGCACTCAAATGTTTCGCTTGGCTTTAATGATATAATATCAGGCTTTTGAATAAATACCCCCGTACTTTTTATAGTATCGGCTGTTGAATACCAAGGCTCTATACATATAAATGGTGCATTTGGCTTTGACCATACTGCTAAATAAGGAAATCCTGTAAAGTCTACTGTAAGTAGTTTTTTGCCTGTAGCTTTGTTCATTAAGCTAATTTTTTTTGAAGTAATTCCTTTCATAATTAACGCATCATTGTTGAATGTAGTAGAATTTATTGCAAGCCTTTTTTTGTCCAACATTGGGTTTCGAGCATATTCTGTGCCTACTAATCCATCAACTAAATATAAAAAGTGTATTTTATCTTCATTTTCTTCAAATTCTAGGTAGTAATTTCCTTTTTTTAATTCTTCTTGGTCTATTTTAAAACCAGGATGTCCTCCTATTCCAAAAGGAAGAGTTACATCTCCTGTATTTATAACTTTATATATAGTAGTTAATTTGTTTTCATCTAATCTATATGTTGTGTATAATTCAAAATCGTAAGGATATCTATTTTTAGTAATTTTATTACTTCTTAAAACATAAGAGTGAAAATTATCTAGCTTGGTTATAGGCTCAAATTCAAAGTCCCTAGCAAAACCGTGCTGTGGCATTTCAAATATTCTACTGTTGATAATTGTTTTGTTTAATTTTAGCTTACCCACTACTGGAAATAGCACTGGCCAATGTCTTTTCCAATATACTTTACCGTTTTCATCTACGCAGTCTGCTCCTTGGTGGACTCTTTCTTCGCCATTTAGTTTAAAGCTTACTAGTTCTCCACCCATTTTTGAGGTTAGCATTTTAGCATCCATTTTTTCTCTCTCCTGTTCTTTAAAATTCTACAAATTTCCTATATATAATATTGTTTTTTTATGTAAATGTCAATAGTTTTATGGCAAATTAGCAACAAAAGTGATAATTCAAGTAACTTTTAGTTGTTTTTTATTATACGCAAAAAAGTTACCCACATTATTTATATAGGTTTGTGGATAACTTTTATATTATGTTAATATTATTTTATGTTTACCTTCTATTTTAGCTTTTAAGCTTCGTTTGCGTGATTTTAGGCATAAATATTGTCTTGATATGCTGTTCATCGATTCTAGGTGCCTTTTCATGCGAATTTAGCCTATATTTTGTTCGAGGTCACATTAAAGTACGGGCACGACAACGCGGAAACTGTAGCCGCCGTTGGCAGAGCCAAAGTCGACGTTGAAATAGAACAAACCGGCATCAGAGCCACCGTAGTAATTGCCACCACGTTTGAAGAAGTTGCCAGAATCAGGGAAGTTAGAGTAATAGTTTAATCCCAATTATTTTGTATCACATTCTGTAATATTTTTCAATATTTTTTTATTTATTAAATATTAAAAATGTAGTCTTTTATCCATATAAAAATATTTGCGACTTATACCATATCTGCATTTTTTTGTTCAAAATGTATATATGTCAATGATGTGAAACAAAGTTTTATAAAAAAATCGTAGTATATTGAATTTATCACTTTATGCT